>NZ_VOZH01000011.1:0-104901 GCF_013419875.1 Acinetobacter sp. YH12049
ATTCCTAAGCATTACTCACCCGTCCGCCGCTAGGTCCAGTAGCAAGCTACCTTCCCCCGCTCGACTTGCATGTGTTAAGCCTGCCGCCAGCGTTCAATCTGAGCCATGATCAAACTCTTCAGTTTAATACTTTGTAGCACCTTAAAGGGTACCAATCTTGGCTCATCAATTACTGACAAAAATTTGCTCAAATAAACTTCGAGTAATTTCTACCATCAATCAATGAAAATAATTTCGATCAATCAATCAGTAAAAATCCACACAAGTTGTTCTTCATAATCTCTTAATGATCTTCTTGTTGGTTCGTCACCAGCAAGCTAGGTCGGCTATATTACTCTTTATTTCTAAAGAGTCAACTGGTAATTCAAATTATTTTAAACTTATCAAATAAAACCCAACTTAATCAATTCAACCAAGTCATTGTTTTATCAGAAGTTTTAATCTTCATCACCGCCGATGGATGTGCATTCTACAGCATTTCTGATCCAACGCAACACCCTTTTCCATTTATTTTTAGTTTTTTCATTACGTTTGTTTATTTATTCTACTAAATTGAGTTTTTTTACTATTTTTTGAGCATAATAGGGACAATATTTCCATATTTATCCGTTAATTTATCTTTTTCATTCTTTTCTTGCCATTTTAAAGCTCGACAATCTACATATTCACAGTAGCCACCCTCCCCACACTCGATTTCGTCGTTAATTTTAATTTGATAGTTAAAGCTTCCTGCATAGCCAGCGCCGAGTCCAAATTTAAAATCCCCACGGCTCTGCGCTTGTATATGTATTTTTAGTTTGTCATTTTGGTAAATCCATTCAAATTCACGTGGCAAATACATTTTTTGCAAATTGGGGGTTTTAACAACGGGATAAACGCGCATGACTTTAAAGAACACACCTTGGTCTGCCATGAACACTTGCTGCTGATTTAAATCTCTTAGATATAAACGTGAACTCAAAATATTGTTATAGCGGTCTCGCGTTTGCATAAAGATGATTTGACGCTTTCGGCTCAGGTTGATCACCTGATGGGTATAAAACGCCAAAGGTAAATATGGAAACTTGCGTATTTGTGCATAAGACAAAACCGCCAACTGATTTACATCATACATCTGGCCCTGAAATTTGATTTGCCCTTCACATTGGCACATCACCGACCAATATTCAGCAAGACCTAATCTTAATTTTATTAAACAAGAAGAAATATCGGTTGTTTGCACAGACAAATCTAAACTGAGTTCAGTATCTTCTCGATGGATTTGAAATACCGCTCCATCCCAACCAATCAGTTCTTTATCTCTAAATTTAAAGACGGTATCACTCAGACTACAGTCATCTTTAATGGAATATGATTGTAATTGACCAACCATATGACCGCTCACACTGGTCATTACTGTGGCTGTATTGAGTTCATCTTGTTGAATGGACGCAGGATTTTGAAAAGCAGGAATCTGAGGCTGCCCGAGCCAACTCATAAAGTTAAGATAATGTAAGGGCGCAGGAAGATTCGGTAGACAAAGTCCATAATGGACTGAAGGATATGGCGTATTCGGCGCATGTAGATTTATTTTTTTATGTTGCATATCTGGAGCTTGATTCAGTCGTCTTGATTGATCCAAGAAATCTTGAAATATCTGCATATCAAGCTCCTTTTCATTTTTATTTCATGTTTTAACTCATGCTTCAGCCTTTTTTGCCATTAAGGTTGTGACAAAGCCAGACAATGCATAAATTACTGAAATAATTAAAATACCCATTGGAATATTATACGTTACAGCAGCTAAAATGAAGACTATGATTGGCAACACCGCAAATGGAACACGGCGACGATCCACAGTTTTAAATGAATAGTATTTTACATTTGAGATCATCAATAGACCCACTGCAATAATCACTACCGCATTAAAAATCTGAATACCTGTTTCGCGTAAGTCGAAGACCGCAGGGATATCCATACCTACCCATACCAATGAAATAATCATAACGGCTGCGAGTGGACTTGCAACACCAATAAAATAACGTTTATCGACAACCCCAATTTGTACGTTAAAACGTGCCAAACGGAAGGCTGCACATGCGGTGTAAACAAAACATGCTGCCAGGCCAATACGGCCTAAATCATTTAGACTCCAGCTATACATTAAAATGGCAGGTGCAACACCAAATGCTAGCAAGTCCGACAACGAGTCAAACTGTTCACCAAAAGGACTTTGTGCGCCGATAGCACGTGCGACACGTCCATCCAAACCATCAAATAATGCTGCAAGGAAAATGGCATAAATGGCTTGTTGAAACTCACCATTCATACTGGCAATTATTGAATAAAAGCCGGATAACAACGCTGCAGTTGTAATCAAGTTTGGCCACAGATAGATCCCACGACGTTTCACTTTATGCCCTTCATGGGTATGCTCCTCTTCTTCAACTTCAAATGTAATGCCATCAAATGCATTTTCATCCTTTGAAGAAATTTCCCGCTCAGGTTTATTTGTATTTGTCATTGTTCGATCCTAACTGTGACCTTTCTTTTTCAAGTTTAAAATTATTCGCCAACTAACCAACGTACGGCTGCATGACCACCATTTTCATTCATACGAAGATGTGGGAACAACCATTGTAATGCTTCGTCCGCATCTTCAGAGAATTTCCAAGGTGGATTAATCACCAATAAACCACAACCATTTAGACCAACTGGAGTATCATCTGGCCATACGCAAATTTCGCAAACCAACTGACGACGAATGCCGGTTTTGTACATTTTCTTTTCAAAACGTTCAATCATCGCGCGGTCTTTAATTGGATACCATACCGCAAAAACACCTGTCGGCCATTTTTTATAAGCAGCCACCAACAATTCTACAAGCTGTGGAAAATCTTTACGTTCTAATTCGTAAGGCGGGTCAATCATCACCAAACCACGTTTTTCTTTTGGTGGAATTACACCCAGTAAACCTTCGTAAGCATCACGCTCATGCAAGCCTGCACGTTTATCAAAAATATTGTGGCGCAATTGTTGGAATACATCACGCTGCATTTCAAAAATCGTGGCTTTATCAGTTTCACGCATGCCTTCGAGCGCAAACCATGGAGAGCCTGGATAAGCACCTTTACCAAAGTTTTCACGCATTTTTTCAACAACTTTTAAATATTGTTGAACACCTTCAGGCGCATTACGCTTAATCGAATCATCGAGCTTAACTAAACGATGAATACCATTTAAAAACTCACCTGATTTCTGTGCTTCAGAGGTCGAAAGATCATATTTACCCGCACCACCATGTGTATCTACATAGCGATAAGGTTTATCTTTTGCATTCAGTCGACTTAATAACTGAAGCAGCAAAACGTGCTTCATCACGTCGGCAAAGTTGCCTGCATGGAAATGGTGACGGTAATTCATGTTTCTTTAATTCCTGATATCAACGGACATTTTAGCATGAAAAATAGTTTCATTCCGATGCTATTCTTGCTCTAGAATACGTCACCTTTTTTTCCACAACTTTATGGATCGTATATGGAAACAGCCTTTCTCCCAAAGTCTTGGCCGGTTGATCAAATCCTCGATGATTTAGATCAACACGGGTTTAGCATTATTGATGACGCTTATCCTGCTGAATATATACATGCACTTGTTGAAGAATGTATGTCAAATTTAAATAAATTTCGAGATGCAGCCGTACAAAATGGGGTCATCAGTAAAATTAGAAGTGATCATATTTTATGGATTAACGACACATTAGATGTCGCACAAGAACACGTTCAAGCCTTAGAACATTTATCAGAACAATTTAATCGCGCATTTTTTTCTGGCATTCACGAAGTCGAAGCACATTTTGCCTGTTATAACGCAGGTGAATTTTATGCCCTGCACAAAGATAATCCTCAAGGCAAAAATGGACGTGTCATTTCAGCGGTTTATTATTTACATGAACAATGGCAAGCCGATTGGGGCGGTGAATTGCGCTTACAAGATAAGAATGATGTTTGGCATATTTTAGAACCTAAACCGAATCGCATTGCTTTATTCCAAAGTGACCTGTTACACGAGGTACTCGAAGCTAAACATCAACGTTTATCGATTACGGCTTGGCTACGTAATGACAACTCGATGTGGTAATTCGAGATTCCTCCTTTAAATCCCTTAAACTATCCTCATATATGAGTCATTCATAGATGAGGATGTACCCGATGCGTCAAAACAGTCATAAAATTATTCAGCGTATTGGCGAAACCGATCAATTATTTCTACAAGGCAACAGCCCTGAACTTGCCCTTGAGCGTGCAGACTTACGCCTGCAATTGGTTAATTTAAGTAAGAACCATCAAGAACAAGTGTATTTTCTGCAAGAAGCCATTGTTCTACTTGAGCAAAGCCGGATTGAATTTGAAGAAATGCCGATTGAGCTATACATCAATTTGTCTGTACATTTAGCCAAAGCTTATATGATATTTTTTGAAATTACCCAAGAGCAGCGCTATGCCCTGATTACCCAGCAGATTATGAAACCGATGTCCAAAGCTGAACATGGCGACATTTACTTCTACTTGGCCTATGCCTCTGCGGTAAAACAGGAACCTGCGTTAACCCGCCACTGGTTAAATAAATACTGCAAATCTCAAGAATTCAAACTGACCACATTACTTGAACATCCTGCATTTAATCCATATCGCCAAGAAGACTGGTTTTCAGAATTACGCCAAAGCAAATTGCACTAAATAAAAAAACACCTCCGAGGAGGTGCTTTTTTATTTGTGGAGAAATGAAATCTATGCTGGCTGCAGCTTATATGCATCCATATGCAACTGTTGATTCAGCTCATCAATCCAAATCGCCCAATCATCATCTTGTACTAAATGACTGATTAGAAAATCACGCTGCGCTTTATTCCAAAACGGCGCATCATGTAAATTTTCACTTGCAGCAAGCTGATGCGTACGCACGTATAACTCGATCGCAGCTGGACTGCTGGCTAACCCCAATTGAGAAAACAATAAAGCTAAGGATGGTTTATTTTGATTGAGCATCTCGCCCTCCTTATCAACTAATCTGTCATTTATTATTTAATTAACTTATATGATGCCGATAAAAAAACCTAGCGTTAAAACTAGGTTTGTTGTTTCAAATTGTATTTAGATTTTGCATGATCCGGAAAGCTTATGTTCTGTATGCAATTGTTCATTTAAAATATCGACCACTATGGCCCAGTCATCATCTTTTTTCCAATGACTGATAATAAAGTCACGCTGTGACTTCGTCCAAAATGGCGCTTCATGCAATGGAACATCCATGGTGATTTGATGCGTTTCGATAAATTGATCGATGCCTTCCGGAGTTGCATCCAACCCCAATTGTTCAAAAAATAGTTCCAACGTCGGTTGTTGATCAAACATTGCCGTTCTCCTCAAGCCAATAACATTTCTCCCATCTTTATAGTTATCTGTTTATTTGACTTTGTCAGTTGCAACAGCATCTCAACGTGTTATTTTTTGTTCAAAACTTAAGCGTGATATTTTTCGCAGGCCATAAAAAAGCACCCCAAATGGAGTGCCTTTTTATAATTTAATTTAAAAAATTAAATTATTTAACCATGTCAGCAACTGCTGCACGTTCTTCTTCAAGCTCGTTTAGAGTGAAGTTGATACGCTCACGGCTGAATTCGTCGATTTCAAGACCTTGAACGATTTTGTACTCGCCATTTTCACAAGTTACAGGGAAACCGAACATTACACCTTCAGGAATACCGTAAGAACCGTCAGAAGGAATACCCATAGTTACCCATTCGCCGTTTGTGCCAAGCGCCCAATCACGCATATGGTCGATTGCAGCGTTTGCAGCAGAAGCAGCAGAAGAAAGACCACGTGCTTCGATGATCGCAGCACCACGTTTACCAACAGTTGGAAGGAACACGTCTTTGTTCCAAGCAGCATCGTTGATTTTGTCTTTTAAGCTTTCGCCGTTTACATTTGCAAAACGGTAGTCCGCATACATTGTTGGAGAGTGGTTACCCCAAACAGTCATGTTTTTGATGTCAGAAACTGCAACACCCGCTTTTTGAGCAAGTTGAGTTAACGCACGGTTGTGGTCAAGACGTAACATTGCTGTGAAGTTTTTCGCTGGAAGATCTGGAGCAGATTTCATTGCGATGTAAGCGTTAGTGTTTGCAGGGTTACCTACAACAAGAACTTTAACGTCACGGCTAGCAACTTCGTTAAGTGCTTGGCCTTGACCGATGAAGATTTCACCGTTTACTTTAAGAAGGTCAGCACGTTCCATACCAGGACCACGTGGACGTGAACCTACAAGAAGAGCGTAGTCAGCATCTTTGAATGCAACTTTAGGATCATCAGTACCGATCATACCTTCTAAAAGAGGGAATGCGCAGTCATCAAGTTCCATCATTACGCCTTTAAGCGCTTGTTGAGCTTTCTCAACTGGAATTTCTAATAATTGAAGGATAACTGGTTGGTCTTTACCCAACATTTCACCGCTTGCGATACGGAATAATAAGCTATAACCGATTTGACCAGCTGCGCCAGTAACGGCAACACGAACTGCTTGCTTCATGTAATTATCTCCAATTGAGGAAGGTCATAATGATTAAATAGCTGTTCTATCTAATCTTAATAATCATAAACGGCAAAGATTGTACTCCAATCTTTTGACGCTTGCATGTAAAAGAGAATGCTTTTCAACAAAAGTATGATAGGAAATATAAATAAAATGCTGAAAAAAGCTTAGAAAGAACCTTTAATTATGAAAGTTGCAGGACAATTTCCGACGATAGTCGTAGGGCAACTTTTGTACTGACCATTGTTTTTATAGCAAATTTTAATCTCAGTCAGCAGGCTACCACCACGGGTTTGCATACAGTTAAATTCAATACTTTGTGATACCAATCCGCTGTTCATACGCAACATTTTATTACGCAAGACATTGGCTTGAATGGATTGGGTTTCTTGACTGGTCAATTCATCTGGAATTTTTAGCTTATCTGCATGATTAATAATGGTTCTGAAATACTGGCTGGCATTCATTGGCACACAGCCGCCGGTATTGTGCCAAAGCGCCACGCGAGCATTTTCATCAGGCATAATCCGTGCAACCACTTTGGCTTGCAGCGGAGAAAGTTTAGCGGAACTATTGGTGGTGCAATCACGGGTAGAAGTTTCTGGATATAGACCCGTGATATTGAGTGAATACCCTTCCAGACATTTACGTTTTTTACTTTTTAATGGGTCATAAGCGCAAACAGCAGGCACCATTTGCACATCCATCACGTACCCTTTTACAACTGGTGCTGCCGAAAGCATAGACATACCAAAGCCTACACCACTGCCGATGAGCAGTGATGTCAGTATTCGATAAGCAAGTCTAATGTCCATTTTCGGCATTCATCATTTACCCATATTGCGCCTAAAAACAGGCGCATCTTGCTTTAAAATTTATTGCGCATTCCGTAATGGAATCATTTGCATTCTTTTTTCAATCGATTGTGGCCCCTGACCTAATAAAAGGCCGTAATGGGTTGCATTGGTCATCACATGTTTTACATAGTCTCGAGTTTCCGTTAATGGAATCGATTCCGTATATTGATCCGCTGCAATGGCTTGATATTCAGGCTGCCAGCGTCGAGCACGATTTGGACCGGCATTGTAACCTGCAGTCGCTAAGACTGGACTATTACTCAATTGACGTTGAATCGTCGATAAATAGAAAGTGCCATAACGAATATTGGTATTCATATCCGTTAATGCAGCGGGGTTATAACTCTCCCCCATCTGACGAGCCACCAATTTTGCGGTGTCTGGCATGATTTGCATTAAACCACCGGCACCGACATGTGAACGTGCGCTAGTGACAAACCGACTTTCTTGACGCATCAAACCATAAGCCCATGCAGGGTCAATGCCAGCATTACGACTATGACTCACCACATAATTTTGATGTGGCATGGCATAACGTAAAGCATAATTGTGCTGTTTAGTGGTTCGATCTGCCGCATAAATCGCCCGATCATACCACCCCATATCGGTTGCACGTTTAGCTGCGGCAAGAATCATGCCATCATCATGCTTTAAATAGGCTTGACGCACCGCCCAGTTCCATTCACGGTTAATATAGCTGTCAGATGCATTAATATTGCGCAATGCAAAGGCACGACGGAAGTGAATATCCTGACTGAGACGCTGCGCATCTTGTGACGAAGGCTGCACATTTGACGGAATATTGTTATAAGACTGACCAATTTTGTCACGTGCTAACAAATTATGGTAATCATCGCCAACGGCAAGCTTGCGATAAATTTCTTTTGCCGCACGTTTAGATGAGGCATCTCCACGTTGTTCAGATGCTCGTGCTAACCAATATTGCCAACGGTCTTCTTGCTTTTGCGAAACGCCCATCGCATCAATTGCACGAATGACACTTTCCCATGCGCCAAAACGAATGGCTTGTCGCGCATAAATCTCGGCCTCTTCTGCACTAAAAGGCAGTCCATAACTCAAATCAAGATAATTTAGAACTTCACGGTTGAAATTGTTTTTCATTACCGTTGTACCACCGATATACCCGACACTACGGTATAGGGCTTTTTGTACATCGGCTGGTGTGCCTTCTGCTGCACGTTTCACCGAAGAAATCGCGCCATTTAAGTCGCTATCGGCCAAGCGACCCATCGCATAAATCAGGTATGCATGATCTTCAGCTGTGGCTTTGGGTGCAGACCATAAATAATTCAGTGGATTGGCTTGAATGGTGTTGAGTTGCGATAAATTAATATTCACGCCAATGGTTTGCGCAGTCGCAATCGCTTGTCCTGACTGACCCGCTCTTAACTGTCCCCACATCCGTTGATGGCGGTCATCTTGAGTCATTAAAGGACTCGACAGCATCATACGGCCCAAGCCCGTACACGAGTCAGGTTGTGAGTTTGTGGTCAACCATACATCTTTAAATTCTGCGTAAACCAGAGGGTCGCCCGACTTTGCGCGGACTTGAGCCATGGCACATGTTTCAGCACGGTCAGCATTAGTCACATATTGCAAAACAGGCTGTGCTGTAGCGAAATCAGCTTGTTTGACTTTTTCTTCAACATAATCTGCGGCTAATTTTTCTGCCATTGCCGAGTTTGGATAGCGCTGTGCAAAATTAATAATGGCACTTGCAGGTTGTGAAGCCAAATTGTTATTCAGTAACCAATATTCTGGATAATAGCCCAAAACATCATTTTGCATAGATGATTGGTATTGTTGTAATAAACTAATATTGCCTGCATTCGCAGCACGTAAAGCATCGTTAAACTGCTCATCTGCGGCTTGGACAAACGCAGAAATTCCAGAGAGCCCGACACTCAAAGCAAGTAATTTAGCGTAATTTTTCTGTTTAAAATTATGTTTTAACATCCACTTGCCTTCTTTCATGTCATTCTGCTCAGTTACAGCACATCGAACTTTGTTTAGGAATTAGTTTAATAATTCTAAACTCTGCATTGTGTTCTGTTATGTAACCTCATGATTAGCCAATATTAATTTTCAAACATTTTTGCTTCATAAATCAATATGGCAGAGTTGTAATTTTAGGCTGTAAGTTTCTAGTAAATTACTGCTAAAATATTGCCCATTCTTAAAATCCCCTTTTTGACCTCCGCAGCTGCACAATTCAATTGAGTGAATTGTCTGTCAGCCACGTATGGTTATTGATTTTCATAAAATTCCTTTAGGAGCCTACATGACGGTTCAAACCTTCATCCCCAATAGTGCCCAAGCTGCCCCAGATAACACTGTTACCCAGCCACAGCACACCCCAGCTCAAGATGGAGCAGTGAAAAAACTGTACATCGAAACGCAAGGGTGTCAGATGAATGAGTATGACAGTCAACGTATGGGCGACCTTTTAGGTGACTCTCACGGTTATGTGCTGACAAACGATCCTAAAGAAGCCGATATTCTGCTGATGAATACCTGTTCTATTCGTGAAAAAGCACAAGAAAAAGTATTTTCAGAGTTAGGTCGCTGGCGCAAACTGAAAGAAAAAAATCCAGACTTGGTGATTGGTGTTGGTGGTTGTGTTGCTTCTCAGGAAGGTGACAACATTCAAAAACGCGCACCGTATGTAGATATGGTGTTTGGTCCGCAAACCTTACACCGTTTACCACAAATGCTTGATCAGCATACTGAGCAAGTGGTCAAACCCAAAAAAGAAAAAATTCAGTTGGTGGATATTTCATTCCCTGATATTGAAAAATTCGACTTTTTACCTGAACCGCGTGTAGAAGGGTTTAAAGCCTTTGTTTCTATCATGGAAGGCTGTTCTAAATACTGTTCTTTCTGTGTGGTTCCTTACACACGTGGAGAAGAAGTATCACGTCCACTGGATGATGTATTGGCTGAAATTGCCACTTTAGCTGAAAAAGGCGTACGTGAAATTTCATTACTCGGCCAAAACGTGAATGGCTACCGTGGTGAAACTTTTGAAGGGGAAATCTGTACCTTTGCAGACTTATTACGTTTAGTTGCTGAGATTCCAGGGATTGGTCGTATTCGTTACACCACATCGCACCCGCTTGAATTTAACGATGACTTGATTCAATGCTACCGTGACTTACCGCAAATGGTTTCTCACTTGCATCTACCGGTTCAAAGTGGTTCGAATGACGTTCTACAAGCCATGAAACGTAACCACACGATTGATGTATATATCGATAAAATTGCTAAATTACGTCAAGTTCGCCCTGATATGCATTTATCTAGCGACTTTATTATTGGCTTTCCGGGTGAGACTGACGAAAACTTCGAAGAAACTTATCAATTTATCCAAGATATGGACTTCGATCATTCATACAGTTTCATCTACTCAAAACGTCCGGGTACTCCTGCTTCAGAACTTGAAGACACAACCCCTGAAGATGTGAAAAAAGAACGTCTTGCAAAAGTTCAACAATGGATTAAACAATCCAGTATCGATAAAACTGATGCAATGCTTGGGACCATTCAACGTGTCTTGATTGAGTCTGTTTCAGACAAAGATCCGAACTTGCTGATTGGTACTGCAGACAATACACGTTTGGTTAGCTTTATCGGTGATCCTGCATGGGTTGGGCGTTTTGCAGAGATTGAAGTGACCGATATTAAAACTTTGAAGTTTGTTTACGGTGAACTCTTGAATCTTGAGCCTGACGTGGCGTAATGTAAGCTTAATCGTCAGACCAATTTAAAGGAATTCTCTTGACTGCAGCGATTCGACGTACTGTAACTTTTGCTGGTATTCCACTTGACCGTTTACAAAGCATGCTTGGTGCCTATAACGGTCATCTCAAACAAATTGAACAACGTTTAGATGTCAAAATTTCTCATCGTGCAGATGCTTTTTTTATCGATGGGGAAATCGATGCGGTAGAGAGAGCCGAAAGTCTCCTTCACCGTCTTTATGAAGAGTCCGAAACCAATCCACAGATTAGTGCGGACATTTTACACATGATGATTCAAGGCAGTCAGACTGACCGCGAAATTCAGGAAGATTTTTCTGAAAATGAGCATACCGGTTTAGACAATGTTTATCTACAAACCCGTAAAGGTCGAATCAATCCACGTGGTGCCAATCAAAAACGCTATGTACAGCGTATTTTACAAAGCGATATTTCATTTGGTATCGGCCCAGCGGGTACAGGTAAAACTTATCTCGCGGTCGCCGCTGCTGTAGATATGCTAGAACGTAATGAAATTCAGCGTATTTTATTGGTTCGCCCTGCGGTTGAAGCAGGTGAAAAACTGGGTTTTTTACCCGGTGATTTGAGCCAAAAAATTGACCCTTACTTACGTCCTCTCTACGACGCTTTGTATGAAATGCTGGGTTTTGAAAAAGTCGCAAAACTGATTGAACGTCAAGTGATTGAAGTTGCACCACTCGCCTACATGCGTGGACGTACCTTAAATCATTCTTTTGTGATTTTAGATGAAGCACAGAACACTACCCCTGAACAGATGAAAATGTTCCTCACCCGTTTAGGCTTTGGTTCTCGAGCGGTGATCACGGGCGACATTACACAGGTCGATTTACCTCGTGGTCAACAATCTGGTTTGGCACATGCCTTACGTGTGATTGAAAAAATCAAAGAAATTCATATTACTCGCTTCCACTCTCGTGACGTGGTACGTCATCAATTGGTTCAAAAAATTGTTGAAGCCTATGAGGGATGGGACAGCGAACAACATCGCCTCACGGCTGAACAACGTGCAGAACGTAAAGCACGTCAGGAAGCCTTGGTGGCGGACAATGATGCTAAAGCTGATGGGCAGCATCAAGACGAAAACATTTAAGGATTCATTTTGAAACTTAATCTCTCCTTGCAGCAAAATTTTCAGTCACCTGAATTGGTGGTGAAACGTGCGCATATCAAAAAAGTCGTGGAAACGGCTTTACGTCATATCGATACACAAAGTGATTGTGAGATCGGTATTGCATGTGTGGACAATGACGAAAGCCACAAATTGAACTTGGAATATCGTGGTAAAGACAAACCGACTAATGTGTTGTCTTTTCCGAGCGATCTCCCCGATGAAATGGCAGCAGTTTTAGACTCATTTCCGATTGGCGACTTGGTGATTTGTATTCCTGTAGTTCTTCGAGAAGCACAAGAACAAAGCAAAGCACCCCTGACCCACTTTACGCATATGCTGGTACACGGTACCTTGCACCTCATGGGCTATGACCATGAAACCTCTGATGAAGATGCTGAAGAAATGGAAGCGTTGGAAATCGAGATTTTAGCCAAATTAGGGTTTGATAACCCTTATCTGGAAAGAGATTAAGAACAAAAAAAGCGAGCTACGGCTCGCTTTTTTTATCGTCATAAAAACCAAGGAAGGAAAGATATGCAATATGTCGTGATTTTTAAAGCACGCATTCGTACGCTTGATGAGCTGTATTTTTCGACTGCACAGCAGCTTAGAGACAAAGCCTTGACACACTTTAACTGTCAACATTTTGAAGCGCTGACAGAGGGTGAGCATGAAATCGCCCTTTCCTACTGGAATACATTAGAAGACATTCGAGCTTGGCAACAAGATGCACAACATCTGGTCGCGCAGCAATTGGGGAAAAACCAATGGTATGCGAGTTTTAGCGTCGAAATCTGCGAAGTTTTGCGACGCAATCACAACTGATTAACGCACCTCAAACTCTGCTTCTGCAGGATCGAAGCGCCAAGTACGTACAATACGAAGTTCTGAGATGTCTTTCATTTTGGCATCAAACAAACCAAAAGGTGCCGCCTTACGCACAGAGGTTTTTGCTGCTTCATCCAATAAGCTTGAACCTGAACTTTCGATCAAACGAATGGCACGAATCCCGCCATTACTGTTCAAAATAACCATTAAGCGTACTTCACCGCGGAGCTGCTGCTGTTTTGCCGCTTCAGGATAATAACGGTTGCCATAAAACTCGACTTTTTCGCGGAATTTTTCCATATAGGCCGCAGAAACATCTTGCTTGGCTTGAATACCATCAATGGTTTTAATTTTTTGCTGACGGCTAAAGTTTTGTTGGCGTTGTAAATATTGAGCTTCGATACTCGCCACCATCGCAGCCTTGGCCTGAAACTGACTATTCAACTCCTCAACGGCTTTTTTGCGACTGTTTTCTTCCGCTTGTTTTTGCCAACTCAAGGTTGTCATCAACACTTTATCTTCAAAGCTGAGTTCTTTCTTTTGTTGCAGTTGTTCTAAAGCTTCACTTTTTTGCTCACCGGCTTTTTGTTCGATCATCGGTGCAGGCATGTCACTCGACATCCGATGTGACTCACGGAATGTCCCTGAGCCCTGCTGATCGGCTTGTGCTAAAAAGTCTGCATGTTCAATTTTTTCCGTGGTAGAACGTAAAGAAACTGCAATTTCTTTGGTGTTATAATCCGCCTCTTGGGGCATGGAAAATTGCGTGGTTAAAAAAGCCAAATGCAACACAGCAGCAAACGCCAATGCAGTTGCAAATATGGGATCTTTCCACCACTCTTTCATCAAGGGCATGAACGTTATTTTTTTCAGCATCACATTAAACCGACTATTTGCCGCATTCCCCAAACTGCTTAAAACAGTATAAAATAAAACTCGTATTCATTTTTTGATGAAAACGAGAAATCCATCAACACATAGATAATGCACAATTAAAATCATGAAAATGGTGCAATTTATTTTGCTAAACTGCAAGATCAAAACCTTGTGTTTTTATAGAAATCGACAAGATAAACATCGTCAAAAAACATAATTTGTCAGGATGCACTTCTTATGCAAACGCTAGTTTCCAATATCGCTAAACGTATACGCCAAGTGTACCAAAAAGCTGAAGGATTTATTGAAGATGAGCGTGAATTCCCAATGTCTCAAGTGTTTTTAAATGCGACATTTCAGCGCTTTGTGACCGATAATGTGAAAATGCTCAAAGACTTGCATGCTGACCTGCATGATGACTGGCTTCGACTGTATGCCACATTGGATTATAACGGGCTGATCATAACACTCTCTGTTGATTTAAAACTGGTACAGATGGAACTCAACAAACAAACCCAATTGATCGTATTTGAACAAATTAGTGATACACAAGTGATTGAAGCAAAGTATCCAAATGTTCTGTATAAGATGGGCGTGCGCATGGCGTTATGGTTCTATCAAAAAGTACTCAACCAAGATCCATTGGGTATGATTTTGGAAAAGCTCAATGTGATCAAAGTTAAAGATGATTTACTGTATTTAGACCTGAATCGCTGGCTCGGTAAAAGTCGATCGATTATCGACACACTGGGCAAAGTCCATGTCAACCATGCTGTTTTACGTGAGGCCGAATTGGTGGTGATTGGTAATGTTAATTTAACCGCATTGTTCACCAAAATGTCGCAAGAACGGATGGAAGACTGGGATGATTCAAATTTAAAAGACGATGAAGTCACGCCTATAAAGCAAAAGGAAAGCTAGACTTATCCTGTACTTAGGCATCTTGAACCTATAAAAACGCTACACAATATATACATTAGGCACGGATTTGTGACGTGATTCTCCACAATCCAGCCGCATAATAAATATATCAGGTGGTTTAGCCCACCACACTTCTATTGAATAGGAAAACCATACTTATGGCACATTCAGTTTTGAAAAATTTAGGTCTTGTTGCTGGGGTATCGACTACACTGCTTTTGACTGGTTTCTCAAGTCAGTCATTTGCCATGAGTCCATTCCAAGCAAGCTACCAGTTTAACTACAACGGCAAAAACTTGGGTTCTGCAACACGTACCCTAAAACAATCTGGGAATAACTGGACGTATGTTTTCGCAGCAAAAGCTGGTGCGATGGCCTCTGCAACTGAAACCAGTCGTTTTAGTTTAAATGGCAGCCAAATTCACTCGAACAGCTTTAGCCGCAGCAGCAAAATTTTGGTGCACAACAACACCATGAATATTAATTTTAATGCTGGCGCAAAAACCATTAATACCAAAAAAGATGATAAAGCGCGTTCATTTGCGTGGAAATCAGGTGTGTTAGATGAACTCAATGCTGAATTGCAAATTCGTGAAGATTTAAAAAATGGTGGTTTGAAATCGAATTACTACATTGCCGATGCCAAAGAGGTTGAAGCTCGTAAGTTCGTGAAACAAGGCACTGAAAAAGTGAAAACCACTTATGGAACTTTTGACACCGTTAAAGTCGTGATGCGTCATGACAAACCAGGCCGTCAAACGACTTTCTGGTTAGCACCAAAACTAGATTATCTACCTGTCAAAGTTTCCCACCAAGACAATAAAACCTCTTACGGTTTATTGTTAACGGGCTATAAAGGTGCAACAAATTAATTGATTTGATCAATTTCGCTTGCATTTTTCACGGTGCTTTTTAAAATACGCTTTTGCTTTAAAAAGCACCTGCCCCCTCGAGGATTCTCCCGTGCACGCTCTGGAACAGAAAATCTTAGCTGAAGGTATCGTTCTCTCTGAAGAAGTTCTGAAAGTCGATTCTTTCCTGAACCACCAAATTGACCCTGTGATGATGCAACAAATTGGTCAAGAATTTGCCCGTCTTTTTAAAGATGCTGGCATCACAAAAATCATTACGATTGAAGCATCAGGTATTGCACCTGCAGTAATGGCTGGTCTTGAACTTGGTGTTCCTGTGATTTTTGCACGTAAATATCAATCTTTAACCTTAAAAGATGATTTGTATCGCTCAAAAGTGTTTTCTTTCACCAAACAAACTGAAAGCACGATCGCGATTTCTAAAAAGCACATCAATGCTGAAGATAAAGTTTTAGTGATTGATGACTTTTTGGCCAATGGTCAAGCGGCTTTAGGTCTTGCAGATCTTATTCATCAAGCAAGTGCTGAAGTATTGGGTATCGGTATCGTGATTGAAAAATCATTCCAACCTGGTCGTGATATTTTGCTTGAAAAAGGCTATCGCGTTGAATCATTGGCACGTGTGAAATCACTGGCGAATGGTACAGTTGAATTTGTTCGTGACTAAGTTTGCGTTCAAAAGAAAAAAGAACACATCAGGTGTTCTTTTTTTTGCTAAAAATTTGCCATTAAGGTGACATAAAGCGCACTTTTTAACGCCTTAGTTACAAGCAGACAAAACATTTGTGTGCAAAAATCGATAAAATTCAGGAAAATCGTTGCATTTGATCGAATGGGTCAACTACTCATCTGTCAAATTACATTATGCTGCACCATAAATTCGGCCACTTTATTTTTTAAGGCTATGGAAAGTTATGAATACAGAAGATCAAAACATGGAATCGACAGTTAAATGTCCAAAATGTGGATCAACCCATATTGAAAAGCGTAACCATGAACAAAACTTACAAAAAATTGGTGGTGTCTTACTCAGTGGTGCAGGAACTGCTGCAGGGACTGTCGGTGGTGCGGCATCTGGCGCATCTATTGGTGCTGCGATTGGTGGCGTGACTGCTGGCCCACTTGGCGTGATTATGGGCGGAACCATCGGGACTTTTGTTGGTGCAATTAGCGTCGGTATTACAGGCGGTTTTCTCGGACACCGTTTTGGTAAAAAAGCCGGCGTGATCGTCGATCAAAATATTTTTCTCGACTACCAATGTTTAGATTGCAAACAGCGCTTTGAAGTTGAGCAACAGCCTGAAGACGCTGCAAAGACTTCGGATCAAGACTAATTTGGATATAAAAAAAGAGCGCTTCAGCGCTCTTTTTTAATAGGTTATTGTTTTTCTAATATGTATTTCTAGTCTATTGAAATGCTATTCGAAAACCATGGCGAATCAATTATTTTGAAACATCAGTTAAAGATTTTGAGTCCACTTTAACTTGATCTTGTTTCGCTAAAAATTCTTTTTCTTCAGCTTTTTTCTCTTGCGGGAAATCCATACTGTATAAACTGGCATTGCCGTACACAAGGAAGATGCAGCCAATACGGAACACAGGAAAGTCATTAGAAAATTAACAATAGACATCACACACCCTAAAGAAGAAATTTAAATACAAATCATGTAATCAAAAAATAAAAATAACGCGCCCAAAGACAGAGCAATATTCGACTCGAAACCATCACTGAGCAGGCTGTATTTAAAAACTTTCAATATATTGTTGATATCATTTATTTTTAATATTTCAAGAATAGTTCGACAGATTTATTTTTATATTTTGGGCGGTATACAACGTCATAAATAAAAAGACGTCACACGTAAATAAAGCAAGAAAAGTGCAATATTTAAGCCTTTTCTTGCCCGTTCGCTACAAAGTTAGCGCAACTTCCTAGAGCAAGTAAGTATCAAATCAACTTTTTGACGACTTCGCCTAGGCGTTTACCCAGCTCTTCACACAAATTACGCTCATCTTGACTCAATGACTGATCATGGCGTGGACCACTGACATGGCTTGCACCATAAGGTGTACCACCCGTTTTGGTATTCGATAATGCCGGATGGGCATTACTTAAACCCATAACCATCATTCCGTGATGAAACAAAGGCGGCAGCATGGTCAGCAAAGTACTTTCCTGTCCCCCATGCATTGAACCTGAACTGGTAAACACACAGGCAGGTTTGCCATGTAATGCGCCATTGAGCCAAAGCGCTGTGGTTTGATCCCAGAAATATTTCATTTCCGACGCCATATTACCAAAACGTGTTGGCGAACCAAGGGCTAAACCTGAGCAATGCGCTAAGTCATCTAAGCTACAGTAAATATCGCCTTCGGCAGGAATACTGGGCTGCACGTCAGTCACCACAGTAGATAAATTTGGAACGGTTCGTATTTTTACCGCCATTCCAGACGCTTCAATTCCATTGGCAATCAAATGTGCCATCTCACGTGTTGAACCATATTTGCTGTAATACAGCACTAGTACATAAGCTTGCGTCATTTTTATAAATTCAATGAAAAAAGAAAACTATACGGTATTTTTCCTATTTTTTGGTTAAGCTAAGTGATGAAAATTGCATAAACATGACTAAAATAACTCGAGACTTGAACGAATGATCGAAGCATTTTTAAAAAAACTTCCCTTTTACGACAAGAAATGGTTTCAGTTTGTTTTATTTGTCATTCGACGTTTTGAAGCCGATCGCTGCCGTGAACAAGCTGGATCATTAACCTATACCACCTTGTTTGCAGTGGTACCCATGTTGACCGTATTCTTGGTCATCATCTCCTCAATTAAAGCTTTAGAACCTGCTCGTCAACAGCTTCAACAATTGATTTATAGTAATTTCCTACCGAAAACGACAATTGCTTTTGATAAAGCACTGAATGCATTCACCGATAAATCCAGTAACCTGACTGTTATTGGTGTACTGTTTTTATTCATTACCACAGTTATGATGCTGACCAGCATTGAGACAGTATTTAACCGAATTTGGCGGGTGCGTGAGACACGTGGCGGCATTATTGGCTTTATGCGCTATTGGACTATTATCTCATTAGGCCCAATCTTACTGGGTAGCGCATTTGTTGTGTCATCTACCTTGGCCTCTATGAATGTCCTCAGCAATAATTTTGCAGGCTATGAACTGGATGGGGCTTTTCTGCTGTGGATCCTGTCTTTTTCATTGACCATTTTAGGTTTTTTCATTCTGTATTGGACGATTCCCAACCGTAGTGTGCCGATCAAGGCGGCGCTGATCGCGGGTGTCTTTAGTGCCGTGGTATTTGAATTACTCAAAAACCTTTTTGGTTTTGTCATGTCAAATTTCACCAGTTATCAAATCGTTTACGGTGCTTTTGCTGCGGTGCCAATTTTCCTACTTTGGATATTCCTTTCATGGAATATTGTGCTGATTGGGGTAGAAATTAGTTATGCACTGACCGCCTTTAATTCAGGCAAAGATCAAAAACGTCATCCTGTGATTATGTTGATGGATTTGCTGGAATTATTTTATAAAAAGCAAAAACTTGGTCAGAGCGTGACAGAAAAAGAAGCGCTTGAGGTTTTAGGGCGTGATGAAATTGGTCGCCTGCCGAGCTATATTTTATTATTTGAAAAGCAGCACCTGATTAAACGTACTGACGATGATCATTATGTATTGGTCCGTAATTTGACCCAAGTGGATTTCTGGAGTTTTTACAGTAAACTTCCCTATCCCCTCCCTAAACGCCAAGATTTAGGTCGCGTCGATCCAGATGATGTCTGGATGGAAAAAATTGGACCGCAACTGGTCGAATCGGATGATTATCTTGCGGCCAAACTCTCGATTCCGCTTGCGACTATTTTTGAAGAAAAATAACCGTACATAAAATGGAGAGCCGTAGCTCTCCTTTTTTATTTATACATGATCTTAGATCGCTGTACGTTGACGTCCCATCAATTTAGCTAACCATCGATGCAAGGTTACCGTCATCACCCCGACCATTACTAAGGCTGTCCCCAAGATAAAATTCAGCTCAATCGTTTCGTTTAAGATCAATACGCCAAAGACTAGACCAAAGATTGGAGTAAGGAATGAAAAAACGCCCAGACCATTGGCCAGATATTTACTTAACAGCCAAAACCACAACATGAGGCTGAAAAATGAAATAATGAGCACATGAAAAATCATGCTGCTGATGGACAGCACCGTCCAATGTACAGTCATTTGTCCTGTCAGCCATGCTACGGGTAATAAAAACACGCAACCACCGACTAACTGATAAAACAGCGTCTGAGTCGGAGGTGCATCAGAGAGTTTGGTGAGTCTTAATGAAATGGTGGTCAAGGCCCACATCACCCCTGCAAGTAATGCCATCGCATCACCCAACAGGGCTTGAGTGTTGACTGTAGTGCTACTTTCACGTCCCATAAACGACAGGACAATACCTGAAAAGGCAATAAAAATACCGACCCATTGGATCGCTGTGAGTTTTTCTTCAGGCAACTTCCAATGTAAACCTAGTGCCACGAATATCGGTGCGGTATAGAGCAAGACAACGGTATGTGATGCAGAGGTATAGCGCAGGGATTCTGCCACTAATATAAATTCGGCTGAAAATAAAAACGCCAACCAGATACCCGGTAGCAAGTATTCGCGTGTATATAAATGTGTACCCGGCTTGAGACGCATCAGTGGAAAGACCAACAGCGCAGCCAAACCCGATCGAATGGCAATTTGCATGATCGGCGCAATATCAACCGCGGCCAATTTCAAAATGACCTGCTGAATCCCTAAAATCATGCACAAAATAATCATCAGACCAGAAGCTTTTGCATCTAGCGCCTTACGCTGTTCCACACTTTTTACTCGACAATACGACAAGCAACACTATAGAACTGTCAGAAATAAAATATATACTTCAAAATAGACAAGTGATCTTCTTATTCAGGCAAAATTTCTCATGTGTCATAAAGCTCGTGCAGATCATACGCAGTTGCAACAACTTCCCACTAACGATGAAATTCAAGCAGCGCTGTGGATCAGTTTTCGTGACGATCCTGCACTGTCTGTTTATCCCGTCCATGGGCATGCTTGGGGCGAGTTTGTCTATGCCTTTAATGGCGTAATGGAAGTGAACATCAATCAGATAGACTATATTACCCCACCACCTTATGGCATCTGGCTTCCCCCACACTTAGAACACAGTGGTTTAAATCGTACTGCAGTTTCACATGGCACCTTATATGTACATGAATCTCTATGCACCCACTTGCCGAAACAACCGGGGATTTTACTCAGCTCACCTTTAGTTACAGCGATATTCAGCCATTTGCGTCTGTTGCATCAACAAGCCGATCTCCTGGAAAATACGGCCGAATATCAACGCTTACTCCATGTGATCTTAGATCAACTGCATCAAGCCAAACTGGTCAGTAGTTATTTACCGCATTCGGAACACCCTGCCCTCAAACAACTGCTTGATTATTTACATCAACATCCTGCGGATCAGAGCGCGCTTGAGCAATTGGCACAGCGGATAAACATGACGGAACGTACTCTGGTACGTTATTGTCAAAAAGAACTTGGGATGTCGCTGCATGAATGGCGACAACGCCTCAAAGTCATGAAAGCCATGTCGATGCTCAACGCAGGTCAAACCGTCGAAAATATTGCTTTAGAACTTGGTTATGCCAATGCCTCGGCGTTTATAAATATGTTTAAAAAATGGATGCTTTGCACCCCAGATCAGTTTAGAAAATCTGCCTTAAAGCCCTAAATGTGTTTAAATTTAGCTATAAGGGTCTCTATAAAGTGATTCAACAATCCGCTAAGATCAAAAAATCCACAAAGAATGATAATGACTCCCTTTCGAATGAATAAAAAAACCATTTTAGCGCTGTGTTTATCTGCCGTATTTTTAACGGCTTGTAGTTCCAAAGAACAGCGTGAATTTAATTCTGCACTCAAAACCGCTCAAACGGGCGATGCGACTGCACAAATGAAAGTGGGTGATTTATACCTCAGTGGAACGGGCACAAAACAAAATATCGAACAAAGTGTACATTGGTACAAAGCTGCTGCGGATCAAGGCACTACGGACGCATTCGCATGGTTGATGACTCAAGCCTACCAAGGAAACCCGCATGCAGATCAAGTGATTCGAAAGATGCAGCAAGATGGCAATATTTTCCTTGCACACTGGGTGCTAGACCTTGCAAAAAACACCCATGATCCTGCTGCTGAATATACTGTTGGTTGGATGTACGACACGGGAAAAGGCTTAATTCAAGATAAGCACCAAGCGCAAATTTGGTATGAAAAAGCCGCCAAACAAAAGAATGTCGAAGCAATCAAAGTCTTGGGAAATCAACACTATTTTTCTGAACATCCTTCGTCTACACCCGACAAAGCTGCCGAATATTTAAGCTATGCTGCAGAACAAGGACAAGACGCTGACGCCGCGATGAAAATGGCACATTATTATCATTATGACATTCGAGATGGTGAAAAAGCGCGACAATGGTATGCCAAAGCTGGTGCATTGGGAGACACCGACTCACAGCATATGGCCGACACCTATGAAACATGGAAAGACACTGGTCCTTTACAACCCAATGAGCCACCACCATCAAGCAGTACTGAATAGATCAATCAAAAAAGGCTGCATTAAGCAGCCTTTTTGTATGTCGTTCACAGATTATTTGACAAAGGTTGTCCAGACATAGTCCTGATTTTTGCCTTTTAGGGTCATTTTCAACTGCTCACCTGACTGTAGTGCCGCGACACCTGCAGGCGTACCCGTCATGACCACATCACCCGCCTCAAGACTAAACACTTGGCTAATATCGGCCAACAAAGTACCCACATCAAAAATCAGCAATGCAGTATCACCGTTCTGACGCAATTCATCATTGACATGCAAGGTATAATGCACATCTTTCCAATCTTGAACCACCTCTTGGACATCGACCCAATCCGCAAGGATGCAAGAACCATCATAAGCTTTGGCACGCTCCCAAGGCTGACCTTTTTTCTTTAAGTCATCTTGTAGATCACGCAAAGTCAGATCTAGGCCCAAAGTCACAGCTCCAACTGCTTCTAAGGCTTTGAGAGGATCAGTTTCAGCCGATAAAGGACGATCAATACGTAAACTTAATTCGCATTCATAGTGGCAACTGCCCCATGCAGGATTCCATGTGATGCCTTGCTCTAATGCGGTTAATGCACTTGGCGGCTTCATAAAAAGCACAGGACGGTCAGGAATTGCATTGCCTAATTCTTTGGCATGATCTGCATAACTACGACCGACGCAAACAATTTTAGATGGACGTGACTGCATACTACTCCCTCTTTTGTTATGAATAGATTGTCTTAGTGCTGAAAAGTATTGCTAAAAATCGCTTGGTCCGCAGTATCTTTAAATGCACTTTTCGGCACAATAATCACGGTTTTATTTTTCAGCTCAAGCATATAGGTCAATTTGCCTTCAGCAAAATTGGCCACTTCAGCATAATGGAAGATATTCTTACGACCATTGGCATGAATTTCTGCATAGTCTTGAAATAAATCAATACCTTGTTCACTTTTTCCTAATTGGTATTTTACAAACTGACGTTTAAACATCATCGGTAAAAACCAATAACGCATGATACCTTGAAGAAGTAAAAAGAAAGCACCCAGCCCAACATAGTAGGCACCGACACCATTTACACCTAAGTAAAAACCCCAGATGATAATCCCAAGGCTAATGGCTGGCGTTAAAAAACGCGTAAATTGCTTTTTGCCAAAAGTAGCTAGTGCAAAACCATCCTGTGATTCTTCTAGATTTAAAAAATAGCGCAGCGATAATGCAGGTAGATTTTCAGACATAAGCGTATGAATATTTAAAAATGAATTGCGCTAAATACTACACCACAATTCAAACTTGCTTCATGCTTTTTAATGGTCGGTTGTAACACATCACTACTTCCCTTCCCTCTAGAAATACGTTAAAAACAGCAACAAATAAAAGATTGCATACGCAGGATGTGACATGCAGATAACAAAAATAATCATGGTGCTGGTGTTTCTGAGTGGACTGAGTATCTCGACCAGTTGGGCCAAATTCGTTCAATGGCAACCCCAGATCCCTAGTAGTTTGGACTTATTTAATGGCAATGCCAAAGCCTTGGCAAATCTTGCCGGTGATCACATCGTGATTTTTGCACATCCTTCACAGCAAATTAGTCTACCCACGATGAAAGCAGGACAAAAAGTCGTTGGTAAATTTCAAAGTGCCGCGGTGGTTGTCCCAACCAACAGTAAAAATGTCGCCAGATTACTCAGTAATTATCCAAACTACGCCGGCTTATTTCCCACGCTAAAATCTGCTGAGGTTTTGCAACAGCAAGGTTCAACCAGCCAAGTTGAATATCGCATCCACATCCCGACGCCGATTCCGGTTTTAAACTTTAAAGAAACTGTGGTGATGCAGCACCAAATTCAGCACAACAGCATTAATAGTTTGGTTCTAGAAGCACCAGTGCCCTTTGGTGCAGGGAAAATTGAATGGTTTGAGATTGATGCACAACACACCTTGATTAGTGTGACCCAATGGGGCGATTTAAATCAGCCCAAAGGTTTTTTGTTTAGCAAAATATTAAATGCCTTACCCGATGCCAAATTAGGGATTCCTGCGGGAACCAATGGTTTTTTACTCGAATCATTACAGCGCCGATTTAAAGCCTTTAGTAGTGAAACTCTCGCTGCAAATCAATTGCCTGAACTCAAATTAAATGCCTCTCAACTCGACAAAATCACCCAATTAAGTCAAAGCTCGAAAGAACCTGTGTCCTTTATTTTGACAGCGCAGCGCGTTCCCTTTGGGCAAAATTATGAATTGATGCGCTTTAGTACCAGTTTTCAATATTATGCACAAGAGCCTTCGAGCTTACAGCGCTGGATTAATGTGTCTTCGTTCAAGCACTTATTTCCAAGACAAGTCAAACATATGCAAGTGCAGAAAATTAATCCGCACCTCATGGATGCCGACTATAAAATTTTGGTGGGTTTAGGTGTGATCAATATTCCCTTCGATTTTAAAATGCGTTTTAACTATCCCGATTTATTGCAAAATCAATATACCGCAACCGGTGGGGACTTAAAGTTTGTCCGAGGTGCAATGCATATTCGCCCCTTACAACAAGGTTCGTTATTACAATTGACCAGTGCGATGAAGATTGATGACAAAGCGCCTTTTTTACTTCGTGCTATGCGCAGTATGCCGTATCACGACATGCTGCCGGCTTTAGGCGGCAATACAGTCTTTGCACTCAAAGTTAAACAGAAGTTAAATTAGAACCTTGAGTGATGAGCTGAATTTATTGGTTTTAGCTATATTTCAGACACAAAAAAACCGCAACATGTGCGGTTTTTTCAATCTTGATCAAGTTGGTGCGCTCAGAGAGATTCGAACTCCCGACCCCTTAGTTCGTAGCCAAGTGCTCTATCCAGCTGAGCTATGAGCGCGACGTCTTGATGAGGCTCATTATACGTGATTTTTATTTTTTGTTAAGAGCTTTTTCATATAAATTTAACCAAACGCACAGCAAATAAACAATTGCCCTTTAAACACGCTAAAAATCAGCCAGATTTACTTTTTTAATGGCTTTTTCATCACAAGTTTGGAATCTACAGGTAGCTGTACTCACTTATAAATGCTCAAGATAGATAACAAGTATATCGCCATCATTGAATCACGGCTTTAAATGAGTCAACTTTTCCTTGCCTTAGATTTAAAAAATTGCATCACCATGAACATCTGAAAAAAAAGGTTATCTATGGAAGAAAACAAAATCAAATTTACTGATGGGTCGTCTTATGAAAAAGAACGCTTTATACAATCCAAGCAAAAGACAAAAGACAAAAGACAAAAGACAAAAGACAAAAGACAAAAGACAGCTATATCAAAGCGATAAATCACAAGCACAAAAAAACCGCAACATGTGCGGTAATTTGTTCAAGTTGGTGCGCTCAGAGAGATTCGAACTCCCGACCCCTTAGTTCGTAGCCAAGTGCTCTATCCAGCTGAGCTATGAGCGCGTAACTTGTGTCGTCTTAAAAGACTACGTTTTCAGATTTACTTATTGGTGCGCTCAGAGAGATTCGAACTCCCGACCCCTTAGTTCGTAGCCAAGTGCTCTATCCAGCTGAGCTATGAGCGCGACATAAGTAAATCGTGGCGGTGAGAGAGGGATTCGAACCCTCGATACAGTTGCCCGTATGCATCCTTAGCAGGGATGTGGTTTCAGCCACTCACCCATCTCACCGTAACGTGCCGCCATAATACAAAGATCATGATACGACTGCAAGCACAGTCGTTATATTTTTTTCATTTTTTTACTCAATTAGATATTTTTTAAACGATTTTCAAAAAATTAGTGCAAAATTAGTTCAGCACGCGCTGCTATCCCCTACTTTTCAGCTTTAAACATTATAAAATATCGGCATAAAACACTTTATTGCAATCAATTGCGTGCAGTATCTGCTTGCATGACTTATGCTAATCCTAATCTTCTGATTTGAAGCCAAATACATATGAAAAACTGGGTCGACCCTGAAGCAAAAGCTGAAGCCGAACGTTATGACAATCCAATTCCAAGCCGTACTCTGATTCAAGAGACGATTGAACAACTGAAAACTGCAATGTCGCATGCCGATCTTGTAGAACATTTTGAAATTGCCGATCAAAAAAGTATTGATGCACTGAGTCATCGTCTGATTGCGATGGTTCGAGATGGTCAGTTGATGAAAGATGGATTTAAGTTCCAGCTTGCAGCTGAGCAACCGACTCATGAAGCAACGGTTTATATCAACTCAAAAGGTTTAGGCACAGCCAATATTAGCGGTGAAGATGACCTTTTACTTCCTGAGCGTGAGTTACGTCAGGTGTTTAATGGTGACCGTGTTAAAGTCCGCCAAACTTCGGTAGACCGTAAAGGCAAAGCATGGGGCTTTATTACTGAAGTTCTACAGCATCGTGTCAAAGAAATTATCGGTAAAGTGTCTGAGTATGAAGGTGAATATTTTATTCAGCCGGCAAATCCCAATGCACACCAACCGATTACGTTAGAAAGAGAATTAATCGAGCATGCCAAAGTCAAACTCGGTGACTCTGTACGTATTGCGATTGACAGCTACCCAACCAAAGAGGAATTTGCGACAGGTCATATTGTTCAGTCGATGGCTGATAAAGCAGACACTGAAATTATTATTCCGCAAACCATTTTAGAATTTGGTTTACCTTACGAATTCCCTGAAGCGGTACAACAAGAAGCCAACAGCTTTAAAGAGCCATCAGAACAAGATCGTGAAGATCGTGTCGACTTACGTGATTTAGCGCTTGTCACCATTGATGGTGAAGATGCCCGCGACTTCGATGATGCCGTGTATGCGGAAAAACGTCCGGGTGGTGGTTATCGTGTTGTGGTGGCAATTGCCGATGTCAGCCATTATGTACGTCCGGGTAAACCGCTCGATGACGAAGCTCAAGAGCGCGGTACATCGGTGTACTTCCCTCATTTTGTATTGCCGATGTTGCCTGAGGCGCTGTCGAATGGTTTATGTTCTTTGAACCCACACGTAGACCGTTTATGTATGGTCTGTGATTTAAACTTATCTCGCGCGGGTCGTGTTACTAAGTTTGAATTCTATCCGGGTGTGATGCATTCCAAAGCTCGTTTGACCTATACTCAAGTGGCCGAATATTTTGAGGGTAATAGTCAAGCCATTCCTGACGACCGTGATGTACGTAAATCGGTCAATACCTTATTCCAATTGTATCAAGTGTTGAAAGGCTTACGTGCTGAACGCCACGCGATGGAATTTGAAACCGTTGAAACTTATATGACCTTTGATGAGCTAGGCGGTATTAACGAAATCCTACCGCGTAGCCGTAATGATGCACACAAACTGATTGAAGAATGTATGTTGCTGGCAAACGTCGCAGCGGCAGAATATGCATTAAAAAATGAAATTCCAATGCTGTACCGTGTGCATGAGCCACCTGAGTTTTCACGCATTCAAAAGGTTCGTGATTTTGTGAAGTTATTGGGGCTACCATTCCCTGAACAGCCGACTCAAGCTGACTATCAAGCCGTGATTGATGCCACCAAAGACCGTATTGATGCTCCAAGCATTCATGCGGTTTTACTCCGCTCAATGATGCAAGCTTATTATGGCGCGAACAATGCAGGTCACTTTGGCTTGGCTTATGAAGCGTATACGCATTTCACATCTCCAATCCGTCGTTATCCAGACTTGTTACTTCACCGTGCCATCAAAGCACAATTGAAGAAAAAACCTTACCCAATTTCTGGCGCTTCGCTGGATGATGCAGGTGAACACTTCTCTGCGACAGAGCGCCGTGCAGATGAAGCTTCACGTTCTGTCACTACGTGGTTGAAGTGCCATTATATGCAGCAGCATTTGGGTGAAGAGTTTGTCGGCACCATCAGTGCAACTGCTGAATTTGGCCTTTTTGTAACGCTCAAAGACTTATATGTTGATGGCATGATCCACGTCAGCCAATTGGGTGATGACTTCTTTGTCTATGACCAACCGAGTCAGAGCTTAATTGGTCAATCTCGAGGTCAAGTTTTCAGTCTCGGCGATGAAGTGAAAATTAAAGTCGCTGGCGTAAATCTAGAAGAGCGCAAAATCGACTTTGAATTGATTCAACAATTGAGCCATGCAGGTCGTGCTATTCGAGCGCGTGCACCTCGTGCTGCAAAGCCTACAGCCAAAGAAGAAGTCTTTTCAGAGCGTAAAACCAACGCTGCTGAAGATGGAGAACAACCCATACGACGCAAAAAATCGAAATCTAAGCCCAGTTCATTCGGTAAAAAGCCTGCTAAAAAATCTGCAAGCAAATCTGAAGCGAAGGCTAAAGATAAAGTGAAGAAAAAATCTAAACCGAAAAAGAAAAAATCCAATGCAAAATCATCTGCGGATTAAGGTTTAAATCAAGAGCGCTTCGGCGCTCTTTTTGATTCTTCAGGTCAGTGAAGACTTCTCGACCTCTGCAGAAGATGAATAATTCCTGATTTAGTCTTGATTTAACCCGCAACAAACCCTACATCTATAAATAACTCAGGATTTATATGAAGTAGAAAATATGACTTTAGAAAAGGCAACATTACCTGTTCCTCAATTTGATCAAATCACTTTAGATCAACTCAAAGAAAAAATTCAAAATGCGATTCAACACGGTCAACAATTTCTAAATGAACTGACGGTTGTTCCAGATTCGGTACAAAAACAACTGAATACTTTAGAACAGGTCGATGACCTTGAAAATAATATGAGTGAAGCTTGGGGCGTGCTGTCGCATCTGAACGCCGTGATGAATAATGCTGAAACTCGAGAGCTCTACCAATCTTTATTACCCAGCCTGAGTGAGTACTATACGCAGCTAGGTCAACATACAGTGTTGTATCAAACGTATCAGCATGTACATGACAACAGTGTATTCGACACGCTTCCTGCAGCACAGCAAAGCGCGATTAAACTTGCGTTACGAGATTTTAAACTTTCAGGCGTAGCCTTAGAAGGTGAAGCGAAAAAACGCTATGCAGAAATCTCTGCACGCCTTTCACAGTTATCATCCGACTTTTCCAACCACGTATTGGATGCCACCCAAGCCTACTTCAAACCATTAACTGAAGCGCAGCTCAAAGGACTACCTCAAGGCAGTATTGAACTTCTGAAACAATATGGTCAGCAACGCGAACTCGAACAGGCTGTAGCCACACTCGACTTCCCGTCTTATATTGCCATTATGACCTATGCAGAAGACCGCGAAGTGCGTGAAGCACTCTATAAAGCCTATACCACACGTGCTTCTGATCAGGCAGACTCTGCTGAATTTGATAATACAGCGGTCATGGAAGAAATCTTGAAACTACGTCAGGAAATGGCTAGCCTGCTTGGTTTTAACAACTACGCCGAATTGTCCTTGGCAAGCAAAATGGCACCCGATGTGGCAACTGTAGATCAGTTCCTGATTGAACTGGCAGAACATGCGCGTGTACCAGCAGAGAAAGAAATCGCTGAACTGAAAGCCATTGCAGCGCAAGACGGTATCACTGAGTTACAACCGTGGGATGCCACTTTCTATTCAGAAAAACTCAAAGTTCAACAGTTTAATTTGTCACAAGAAGACCTGAAGCCCTATTTCCCTGCACCTAAAATTATTCAAGGCTTGTTCAGCATTGTAAATCGTCTCTATGGCATCAATGTAATCGAGCGTGAAGCGCCAGTTTGGCATCCTGATGCACGTTATTTTGAACTTGAAGATCAAGGCAACGTGATTGGCGGTTTTTACTTTGACCTGTATGCACGAAGCGGTAAACGTGGCGGGGCATGGATGAGCGGTTTCCGTTCACGCATGCAAACTGAAAATGGTCTACAAAAACCAATTTGCTACATGGTCTGCAACTTCACCCCACCTGTCGGTGAGCAAGCTGCTTTACTCACCCATGATGAGGTAACGACGCTGTTCCACGAATTTGGTCATGGCTTACATCACATGCTCACTGAAGTCGATAACATTGCTGTGGCTGGTACACATGGTGTGGCGTGGGATGCGGTAGAGCTGCCAAGTCAATTCATGGAATTTTGGACTTGGGATCAAGAAAGTTTAGATTTACTCAGTGAACATATCGAATCAAAACAAACTTTACCAGCCGATCTGTTAAAAGCACTACAAGATGCGCGTTTCTTCCAGTCAGGGATGCAAACGTTACGTCAAATTGAATTTGCCATGTTTGACTTAAATATCCATAAGGCCAACCCTGCTTTGGACGCTGCAGGCATCCAACAAACCTTAGATGATATTCGTCAAAAATATGCAGTTGCACCCACTACTTCGTACAACCGTTTCCAACATGGTTTCAGTCATATCTTTGCAGGTGGTTACGCTGCTGGTTATTATTCATACAAATGGGCAGAGGTTTTGGCAAGTGATGCCTTCGACCGATTCGAAAATGAAGGAATTTTTAATACTTCGACTGGCAAGTCGTTTAGACAATTTATTCTAGCAGTTGGCGGAAAAGATACGGCACTTGACGCATTTATCAATTTCCGCGGACGCGAGCCAAAAATAGATGCTTTGCTGCGTCATCAAGGTTGGACGAACGCATCTAAAAACGCTTAAACTAGGGACCTTAGTTAGATTCAAGGTAAGTATGATGACCATTAAACGACGCTTCATTGCAGGTGCAAAATGTCCAAAATGCCAAGCGATGGACCGGGTTGTCATGCTGACCTCTGGCGAAGACGAATGGATCGAATGCATTGATTGTGGTTACAGTGAAAATCGACCGACTCATGTCGATCAACCTGAACAACCTGCCGTGCCAGACGATATCGGTGTGATCCAATTTAAGCCACGTCAGCCTAAATAAAAATTAAGGTCAAACAATGACAGAAGATCAAAGACATAATCCAAAATTGTTAGTTGGAATCATTGGGGGCTTAACGTTATTGATTGCTATCTTTTTTGCATATCAATGGTTAAGCAGCAGTACAGCAGATAAATCTGCGCTTCAAGAAGAACTGGTCGCTGCACCGGCTAAACCGCCTGTTGCAGTCCCAGTCCAATCTGAAACTGAAGCATCAGTCCCTGTCGCAGAGACTGAAACCCTTAAATTGGTCGAAGAAGACATTTTAGATGCAGCTGTACCTGAAAATGCCTCTTTAGCCAAAGAGGAAATTGCCAAATTAGATGACATTCAACAACAATTGAATGATCAGGAGCAAAGCTTAAAACAGCAACATTCAGATGCAGATGAGCTGATTAAACTGAAAGAAGAACAAATTAAATTACTCGAAGCACAGTTAGCACAACAAGCAAAATAACCGACTTCTGCTACACCATGCGTACTTATAGGCTAGAATATCATCAGATTTTCTAGCCTTTTTGTTATGTCCACTACTACACCACAAAATATCCCCAAAGCAATTGGCTTTCTCATGCTGTCAGCACTGCTTTTTTCCATCATGGGGGTTTGTATACGCTACGCATCCCACACAGTAGATAATGCCACCATCGTATTTTTTCGCAATGCGGTTGGCTTATTGATCTTTCTACCTTTGATCCTACAAAAGGGCAGCACGTTTTTTAGAACTGAAAAACTGTGGATGCATACCTGGCGTTCAATCGTAGGCTTGGTGGCAATGTATGGCTTTTTTTATGCCATCGCACACTTAAAACTCTCCAATGCCATGGTCTTCACCTATTCCTCGCCGATCTTCATCCCCTTAATTGCATGGTTATTTTTAAAAGAAAAAATGACCCTGAGTATGCTCATTGCCGCCGTCATTGGTTTGATTGGCGTGCTCTTCGTCGCAAAGCCCGATGCAGGAATGTTTAATCAGTTATCACTGATCGGACTGAGCGCAAGCTTCTTGGCAGCCATGGCATTTGTCACTGTCCGTGCCCTTACAGCAACCGAGCCGCCTGAACGCATCGTGTTTTATTTCTGCTTTTTTGGCACACTCATTTCCATGATCCCGATGTTCTGGCTTTGGCGTCCTTATAGTTTCAAGGAGTTTGCTTTTCTGATTACAGCGGGGCTTTTGGCCAATATCAGTCAAATTTTTATGTCCAATGCCTATAAGCTTGCACCCGCAGGTCAAATTGGCCCCGTGAACTATATCGCGATTATTTTTGCGGGTATTTGGGGCTTTGTTCTTTGGCAGGAACTGCCAGACATTTACAGCCTATTCGGCTTTGCTTTTATATTTTTAGCGATTTTGCTCTGTAGTCCAATCCTACAAAATAAGTTTAAAAAGTCATAAATATCCATTCATTTACCTTCAAACGCACAGCCCCCTATTCAATAAAAAAAGCACCCGAAGGTGCTTTTTTAATGCTTCAAAATTAATTTATTGATACCAACCAAACAGCTTAAAGAAATACGGCAGATACGCAATAATCAACATTGCAGGGAACAGCACAATCAGCGGCAAAATCCAACGTTCATAACGGTAATAAAACGACAAGTGACGAACTTCAGCATCCGCTTCATTGACTTCAGCATCCCCTATCGACTGTCGGGCCAAGAGGTGGTTCAATGCAACTGGAGGCGTAACATAACCTAGCTCAAAACCAATGAGTGTAATCATCCAAAAATGCACAGGATGAATACCGTATTGATAGGCTACAGGAGCAATAGTTGCAGAAATTAAAATGACTGCGCCAAACGGATCCATAATCATACCCACAAAGACCATCAATCCGACAATCAATGTGATAACCAAAAAAGTACTGCTGATATCAGTTGGGAATAAACTCATGACTTCAGTACGCTCTAGCAATCCACCAACGCTTACCGAAAGCGCCATCAAAATAACCAAAGCACCGATATGTCCAACGGTTTCACTGGTCGAAATATGCATCGACTTCCAAAAACCAACTTGACGTAGAATTTGCATAGAGCTGGATTGAGCCACTGTATGATTCGCAGCCTGCCCATCATCTGTGCTATTGCCATGTAATCCTTCACGGTATTCTGCATGTGCAACCTGTGCGCCGGCTAAAGCAGGTTCAGCATTCGCACTATAATTTGCTGTTAGTGTTTCATCCCAATGCCCAACTGCTGACAATGGTGCTGGCTGATGACGTAATTTATCCACTAAAACGATCATCAGCAGAATAACAGGCATCATGACTGGTGCAGTAAATTCATTTAAATCTGTATTCAATAAATATTTATAGAACATCCAGATCAGCACGAAAATCACAATATAAGGAATAACGGCTAAGAAGGCACGTCCTGACTGCGGCGCTGCCACATTGGCTTGAGCAATACGGAACTTATGTTCTGCAAAAAATAACGACACAATTAAAAACATCGTAGATGTCAGCAAGAACGTATAAATACCATATTGATAAAGCAGATCCGTGGTCACTTCTTTATTTAGCGATGCAACAACCACAATCAATAAGCATGGACGTAAAACCACCCCAAGCGAACCGGACATTGCTGTTGCAGCCAAGGCAAATTGACGGCGTCCGCCAGCGTTCCACACTTCCTTATAAATAATCGCGCCTGCCGCAATGACAAAGATCCCCGATGCTCCAGTATAGGCTGTAGGCAATGCTGCTGCGATTAAAATCAGCCATGTTAAAGTCTCAGGAGCTAAGTTCCATGGGCGTAAAATATTCAAGAATAAATCTACGACACGGGTTTGCTTCAACAACATACCCGCCCAAATGAATAACGCTAGATTCAGGAAAATACTTGAAAACTCGACCAATTGCCCTAAATAGATGCCTTGCCCCATCGGGTAGTCCATAAAGAAGATAAAGGCGATACCTGTAATCAACGCCATATACGCATATAAAGGCACGCTTAGGAACGCGAAACTAAGACTACCGCCCTCTTTGGCATCTTTTGGCGGACTAAACAATTGCAAAACACTGATCAATGTCAGGATTGAGAACAGCGTCATCCACATCCAATAAATCAGTTCAGTTTCGGTGGTCATTGGAACTCCCGAATTTTTCACTGAATTGAATTGGCTGATACTTGAGTAGGTTAACAGTCCATTACCGAAGCTCATCATCAGGCTATAAACACGATAATCCTTCTTGGTTGCAGGACCGCGTAGACCAATATGATGAATATTCAATGTCGCACTAATCGCAGCTATAACCACCATAAAAATCAACAAAATGGCGCGATTTTCAGTACCAAATTTAAAGATACCGAAGAAGCTTGTTTCAAAATTACGATAGGCGCGAATACTCGGATGCTTCTCCATATGTTGCATGGCTTTATCATAAAATTGATACTTTTCTTCACACTGCTGCACACCCGCTAAAATAGACGAACGAACGTCATTCTCAGATGCCGTACCAAAAAAATCAGCAAACTCATCTGCTGCATTGGCTTGCATTTGAGTTTTCACCAACGCATCGACATTCGGGTTACGGTCACATTCAGGCTTGGCAGGCTCAGCCCTTAAAAAAGAGTACTGCATACCTGTTGCAGGGTCACCATACAGTCGCTCTCCCATACGGAGCAACTGCCCATGGATCATCTCCCCTGTACCGATAATTAGTGTAAGCAGAAGCAAGATCAATACGACTAGAGTCGAAATCCATTCTGTCCAGACATAACGTAACAGACCAACGATGCTGGATCTGTTTTGTGCATCATTTTGCATGAGTCTTCCTATTTTTATTTTGGAGCCTAGCTGGACTAAGCATCCTCTTCCTTATCGGTTCGAGAAGTTCCTTTCCCTGACCTAACTGTTTTATTATTACGTTTAAATTTGCATCAATATTCAAAACATTAAAATGACAATATGTATTTTCTTTTCGGTTTTTTTTGTCAACCCAATCACCTAAAGTGAGCTAACGATCCCAGAAATAATTGCCAACAAGATAGAACAAGGCGATGATAATGCCCCAAATCACCCCCAATAAATGTGCTTCGACTAAAATGGGGCTTCCAATTAATTCAGCCGTTCCCGTATTGCCCACGGTATTTTCCCACACCAATTTTGCCAAAATCAGCAACAATACAAAGGCTGCAAAATTTCGCTCCCGTCGATACATCAAATGCACACAAGCGACCGCGACATAGGCACCATGTAAGACACCAGATAATCCGGCATAGGCTTCAATATCGGGTAAGAAAAAATAGAAACTTAGACTGATTAAAGGAGATAAAATCAATAAAATGGCAACAAAATGCCATGTCGAAACTCGTGGGAAAATAAACGGTAAGCAAATAAAGGCCAATATATTTAAAACAAAATGAATCCAACCGACGTGAACCCAATGTGCGGTCCATAAGCGCCAAAAATCATGAAATAAGTCATCTTGCCAATAGATAAAATAATCTTTAAATACCTGTAGCGAGGCACAGATCGAAACGAATACGGCAAGAAAGACAATTTTCGGTATTAAAAATTGTAGTTTCATTTTCGCTCCTCCTGTACCTCACTTTTAAACGCTATTGCAAAGATTAATTTGCAGCTGTGCCACTGGTTTCAATATCACCACTAAACAAATCATCGAGTTCAGAACTATTGGCACTTTCATCCCAGAAATGTTCCATACCATCATCAGCCGTACGAACGCCTGTATGTTCAGTCCAATAACGATCTGAAATCCCTTTCACCATGGTTTCAGCCATGCTATCGATGAGCTTAAATTGTGGATTAACAGGTTTCTCATCGCTACGCGCTTGTGCAAAGGTACGTAAGGCATCACGGATTTTCGCATCATCGCCACTGGCTTGTGCAGCAACCGCATATAAAGCATGTGACAGTCTCACACCCTTTTGCTCACCAATTTGCGTAGATTGTTTCAATGTTTGGTATGGATCAGGTTTTCCATCTCCAGCGCCTGGCAATAAGGTCCAGATCACAGCGCGGGTTGCATTTGGTGCACCCCAAAATTTTTCATTATTCAGACACACCATACCGCGTTCAACAATCGCAGCAATGTCTTTAGGAACGTTTACCGCCCCACCCGAGTTAATATCATTGGTCATGGCCTGTAAGCCACTCAACATCCCCAACATATACACTGTTTGGTCAATGTCGCTGTTCATTTTTGGACAGCCTTCACCTAGACTTTTCTTATACTTCTTTTCATAACGATCTTGAAATAATTGATAGCCGGTATATTGACGCTGTGCAGCAAGTGCCGCCCAACGCTTTTGTTCAACACGTGCATCCTGCGCTTCGGTCACTTGGTTGGCTTTAGACGCACGTAAATAACGTAACTCTGCATTCAAGGCTTTTTGTTCTGCACAAATCCCTGCTGCTGAATACATCAATACGGCCACACGTGTTGGGTCTGCGCCCATATCTTTGGTGGCCATAATGGCTGGTGTTAATGAATTACCTGAATTACACACCATTTCAGCATCTTCCATCGCTAAAATGGGTGGCACAATATGTTTTTCGGTAAATCCGAGTGCAACATTGGCACCGGTTTTTACAACCTGCGAACACCCCGCAAATAATGTACTTGTTATTGCTACAACTGCCACACCCTGGCATATTTTTTGGACGCTCGACATTTTCCTGTCCTCTATAATTGTGTTTATGTCCATCACGACAAACATATCAGAAGCAAAAAATGAATAAAAGAGTATTTGCTCTAATTTGAACGACACAATGTGCCATGAATCACATTGAATGCAATTGACTGATTTTTTAAAAAGACTAAATTTTAGGCAAAAAAAAGTAGCATAGCGACGGTTCGGCACATGCTACTTATTAACTGTGAAAGCGTTGACTGCTTATTTTTGAGTTAACTGTTCCTTCAGCACTGTTCCTAGTCGTCCTATAACAATTGCTAACACAATCGCTATTACCAGAAACATCCAAGTTGGCATCATCATGATGATTTCCTTTAACGGCTGTTGGTAAGGCTAATATATAGGCAGAGAATCACCGCACAGCTTAAAATTGTCAGACAATTTAAATATTTTGCCAATAAAATCCAATCCTGTTAGACAAAATTATTCCACCCACACCATAAGGTAATGAAATATTTAAATTTTATTAGATTTTAAAAATAAAAGACTGTCTAACAATTAGATCATTTTGGCCAATACTTTGAGTGATTTCCACTGTTTCAAGGACAATTGATCGCGCCAAATAATCACTGGTTTTGCACGCGCATGCATAAAATACACCACGATATACATTTGATGATCCAAAATATGGCTAATTTGAACGCGTTGCACTGGACGGTTGAGCCGTTGCAAAGACCAATCAGTTCCATCCAAATAATCTAGACTGATGACGTGTAAATGCTTACGGAAAAACAGAACATAAACCACTAGCCCGATGAGGAAAAATATCCCCCAAAGCATGGGTGTTAGTAACTGATAAAGCAGCGTCATCAATACCACAAAAATAAAAAACTGAAACACATGCGATAAAAAACTGCGTTTCAGTTTGAATTGCCGATTATCCATGAACGTAGTGTTTTAATTTTTGAATAAACGTTTTTAATTCAGGACGTGGTGGTTCACTGACTTCCATAAACCAATCCAACAAATCTGGATCTTCTGCAGCAACGAGTTCTGCAAACATGTCTTTTTCAGCTGCATCGGCTTGTAAATAGTAATTTTTGACGTAGGGATCAAAATAAACATCAATCTCTTTTAAACCACGACGTGCGCGGTAGATCACTTTACGCTCTTCTAAGCTGATTTCATCAGTCATTGTCTTCCCCAATCGTTGAACCCGTCTAGTGTAACTCATCCACCCCATTGAAGTGGAGTGTTTTCAAAGATTGACCGAATGCTTCATCGCATTTACTGCTTTTGAATGTTCTGCACATTGCAGTCACACGCTGCATCTTATAAGTTGAGACAAAGCCATAAAAATGAATAGGATATTCAAAATGCAATCTGGAGCGATTCGCCCACTCAACAACATGCTGCCACGTCAATTATTTAATGCAGAACATGATGCATTTCGTGAAACAGTACGAAAATTTTATGAAAAAGAAGTTGTGCCCAATATCGAAAAGTATGAAAAACAACAACATGTAGACCGTGACTTATGGAATAAAGCTGGTGCCATGGGCTTGCTTTGCCCGACCATGCCCGAAGCTTATGGCGGCTATGGTGTTGACCGGCTTTATAGCATGATTCTGATTGAAGAGCAGGCCTATGCTATGGACTCCTCTACCGGCTTTTCACTGCACTCCGACATCGTGGCCAATTACATTCATAACTTTGGCAATGAAGAACAAAAGTTGCATTGGCTGCCGAAAATGGCATCTGGCGAAACCGTGACTGCCATTGCAATGACCGAACCGGGCACAGGTTCAGACCTACAAGCCGTACGCACAACCGCTACAGAAGATGGTGATGACTATATTATTAATGGGTCAAAAATCTTTATCACCAATGGCTATTTATGTGACATGGCAATTGTGGTCTGCAAGACAGGCAATAGTGAAAAAGGTTCAGCCAATTTATCGCTAATTATCGTCGAAGCAGATCGCGTCGGTTTTAGTAAAGGCAAACCTTTAAACAAAATTGGCATGAAAGGTCAGGATACCTGTGAACTGTTCTTTGATAATGTCCGCGTCCCTAAAAGTAACTTACTCGGCATGCAAGGTATGGGCTTTATGATGCTGATGAAGGAATTGGCTTGGGAGCGCATGTTGGTTGCGATTATTTGCCAAGCCGGTGCAGAAGCAGCCTTTGCGCACACTGTTCAATACACCAAAGAGCGTAAGGCATTTGGCAAGACCGTATCTAGTTTCCAAAACACCCGTTTTAAATTGGCAGAGCTACGCACTGAAATCGATTTTTGTCGAACTTATCTAGATCGCTGTATGGAACTACAACTTGAGGAACAGCTCGGTATTGACGCAGCCGCAGCTGCTAAATACAAAATTTCAGAAATGTTCTCCAAAGTCGTGGATGAATGTCTGCAGTTGCATGGCGGCTATGGCTATATGCTTGAATATCCAATTGCACGGGCTTATATCGACAACCGTGCCAACCGTATCTATGCCGGTACCAATGAAATTATGAAAGAGCTGATTTCCCGCTCTTTATAACAACAAAGCCCATCATCGGATGGGCTTTTATATTCTTTCGATATCAACTTAAATCATTCACAAAATCACAGATGAGTGCAGCGACCAATGCGGGTTGCTCTTTGTGCGGCATGTGATGAAGCCCTTCCAAAATCTCTAGCTCAGCATCACCTTGTATACCCGAAAAAAGTTTCTGAGCTTGTGCTGTCGTCCCATATTCATCCAGTTCTCCATGGATGATCAAGCTTGGACACTGTACTTTTCCAACATATTGCTCGAGGTTCCATTGACGAAAACTCGGTGAGAGCCAAGTTTCAGTCCAAGCATCCAAAACCCATTGGGCTTTATCCCCATGGTATTTAGCCAAGCGTTCAAGCTGTCCCGGCTGCGCAAAACCTGTTTTGGCTTCACGTATACCCGATAATGTCAGTTCTTCCACTTCATACTGCGCAGCTATGGAGATCAGAGCTCGACATTGTTCAGGGTATGTAGTGGCAATGACGACTGCCATTCCCCCGCCGACACTATGCCCCATAACAATAAACTGTTGAATGGAATAATGTTGAAGAAGCGCCCTAAAGCTCCGCTGTGCTTCGGCATAGACAAAATCAGTACTTAATGGATCAGGGTTCGCTGATGATTTCCCGAAGCCCAACCGATCATAGGCAATCACCGTTCTGCAAGACTCAGCAGCCAATTGCGCAGGAAAATCACGCCACAAATCAACACTGCCTAGTGAATCATGCATCAATATAATCGGAGCCAAAGTTGCATCTTTATCTGTAGTTTCAGGCTGCCAAGCTTTGGTATATAGCTCATAAGCATTTAATTTTATAAATTCTGAATGTTCTTGAATATTCACATTAACCCTGTGTGCTTTTCCTTATTTCAACATGATATATTTTTCAACAAATAATGCGCATCAAATAAAACCCTAAAGTCACATATCTAAAGCAAAAAAAAGGAGCATGATGCTCCTTTTTTATGTAACTGACTTAAGAAACTAATCTGGGTTTAGCCGCTAGTTGATCAGACTTTTTTTCAAATTTCAGCACCCCATCTTCAAATGAAGCATGCTTTAATTCTTTACGATCTGCCAAATAGTTATTGCTGACTTTCCACGGTGCATGTTTACCCTGTTTTGGCATCACATCTGCTGCACGTGCAATATAGCCTGAAGTCAAGCTTCCCATTACTGTATCTTCTAACAACTCGGTCGCATCGCCTTGTGGAATCACTTGGTTATAACCATTTTGATCCATATAGTTAATCAATTTACAGATGTATTCAGAAGCAATATCGACTTTTAATGTCCATGAAGCATTAATATAGCCAATAATCATCGCCATATTTGGTACATCACTGACCATGACACCACGGTACAGCATATGCTTAGAGGTATTTAATGGCTGACCATCGATTGTGGCACTGATGCCACCTAAAATTTGAATGTTGAGACCTGTAGCTGAAATCACCACATCTGCATCAAGATGTTTACCTGATTTCAATTGAATGCCATTTTCAGTAAAACTTTCAATTTGATCGGTTTCAACAGATGCACGGCCTTCGCGTAAAATTTTAAACAAATCACCATCTGGCACCACACAAAGGCGCTGATCCCAAGGATTGTAATCTGGGGTAAAGTGCTTCATATCCACTTTACCTTTCAACTGCAACTCAATTGATTTTAATAAAAATTTACGGAGTAATTTAGGTTGCTTTTGTGCAATAGCATAAACAGCCCGTTGGACACCGATATTTCGTGCTCGGGTCAGTTTATAAGCAACATCTTCAGGTAATACTTTACGCATTTTGTTGTAAATGATGTCAATAGAAGGCACTGAGGCAATATAGGTCGGAGAGCGCTGTAGCATAGTCACATGCCCTGCACCGCCTTTTGCCATAGCTGGCACAAGGGTAATTGCTGTTGCGCCACTACCAATAATCACCACTTTTTTGCCTGCATAATTAAAATTTTCAGGCCAATGTTGTGGATGAATGAAGGTACCTTTAAAGATTTCCTGCCCTTTAAACTCAGGTTGGAAACCTTGGTCATAATTATAATAACCGGTACAACCAAAAACGAAGTTTGCGACCCAAGTTTGCTGTTTCTTTTTTGAATCTTCTATGACCACAGACCATTTACGAGTTTGTGAATCGTAGTTCGCACTCATAACACGCTGCTGAAAATGAATTTTTTCTTTGATCTTATATTCGTCAATCACTTCAGAAAGGTAGCCTTTAATCGAAGACCCATCAGCAAGCACACTAGATTTTTTCCACGGCTTAAAATTAAAGCCAAAAGTTGACATGTCCGAATCAGAACGAATACCCGGATATTTAAAAAGATCCCATGTACCACCAAAACTTTCACGACGTTCAATAATTTCAAATGAACGATTAGGACAATTTTTTGAAAGATGAGCAGCCAAACCTACACCTGAGATCCCTGCACCCACAATGAGAATATCAACTTGTTTTTCCATGTTGTTCTTTTAACCTATCTTAGATTTATATTTATTAAATCACATTTTTGACAATGCACAATGTCAAGTTTAAGCAAAAGGCGATTTATTTTTATCTTTTAAGGACAAATTGAATTATTGTCTAACAATATACAGCCAATACAAAACTGCAGGCATTAAAAAAGGTCGGTTAAAAACCGACCTTTTTTAGAACAACGTACGCTGCTCTTCACGAAATTAGTTAACTTCGCGATCTACTAGCTCAACGTAAGCCATCGGTGCAGCATCACCTGCACGGAAGCCCGCTTTAAGAACACGTAGATAACCGCCGTTACGTTCTTTGTAACGAGGGCCAAGAACGGTAAATAATTTACCAACAGTTGCAGCTGAACGAGTACGAGCAAACGCTAAACGACGGTTTGCTACAGAATCGACTTTAGCTAAAGTGATTAAAGGCTCAGCAACACGACGTAATTCTTTTGCTTTAGGAACAGTAGTTTTAATTAACTCGTGTTCGAACAAAGAATTAGCCATGTTTTGGAACATCGCTTTACGATGACTGCTTGTACGGCCTAATTTCACACCACTATTACGATGACGCATGGTGATAGTCCTACTTAATTAACGGCTACGATAAGCAAAGCGATCGTCCATGCGGAGGCTAGCCGGTGGCCAGTTCTCTAAACGCATGCCCAATTGCAAGCCTTTCGATGCCAGAACATCTTTAATCTCAGTCAACGATTTTTTACCTAAGTTAGGAGTTTTAAGCAACTCAACTTCAGTACGTTGAACAAGATCGCCAATGTAGTAAATATTTTCTGCTTTCAAACAGTTAGCAGAACGAACAGTAAGCTCTAGATCATCTACTGGACGAAGCAAAATCGGATCAACTTCTTCACGAGGCTCTTGAGCAACTGGTGCTTGATCTTTCTGAAGATCAACAAAAATTGCAATTTGTTGTTGCAAGATTGTTGCCGCTTTGCGGATTGCTTCTTCAGGATCAACAGTACCGTTGGTTTCAAGATCAATGATCAGTTTATCAAGGTCAGTACGTTGTTCTACACGAGCGTTTTCCACTGTATAAGACACACGTTTGATTGGGCTGTAAGAAGCATCTAATTGTAAACGACCCACTGGGCGAGTTTCGCCTTCAGGGAAGCGTGAATCAGAAGTCTCATAACCACGACCTTGAGAAACTTTCAGGCGCATTTTTAATGAGCCAGAAGCACTTAAAGTACCGATCAAATGTTCAGGGTTAACCACTTCAACATTGTGTGGTAAACGAAGGTCAGCGGCTGTAACGTCGCCAGGACCTTGTTTTTCCAATGTCAGATAAGCTTCATTTTGATCGAACAGCTTAATAGACAATCCTTTTAGGTTCAGCAAGAGCTCGACGATGTCCTGCTGCAAGCCTTCCAAAGTACTGTACTCGTGCTCGACACCTTCAATCTCTACTTCAACCACGGCTGCGCCAGGTAAAGAAGACAAAAGGATACGACGTAAAGCATTACCAAGAGTATGACCAAAGCCACGCTCTAATGGTTCTAGAATAACTTTTGCCGAGGTCCCGCTTGCCGCTTCGACCTTGATCGCTTGCGGAGTTAGAAACTCATTTGCAGTACGCGTCATTATTGCTACCTCAAGGATTATTTAGAATACAATTCTACAATCAAGCTTTCGTTGATTTCAGCAGGTAAATCAGAGCGATCTGGTGCAGCTTTGAACGTACCTTCCAATTTAGAATGATCAATTTCAATCCAAGATGGAATGCCACGTTGAGTCGCTAACTCAACTGCGTTTTTGATACGCAATTGTTGTTTAGCACCTTCGTGAACTGCAACAACGTCACCAGCTTTAACTTGGATAGACGCGATATTAACACGACGACCATTTAAAGTGATTGAACGGTGAGATACAAGCTGACGAGCTTCTGCACGTGTAGAACCAAAACCCATGCGATAAACAACGTTATCTAGACGGCTTTCAAGAAGTTTCAACAAGTTTTCACCTGTTGCGCCTTTAACACGAGCAGCTTCTTTGTAGTAGTTACTAAATTGACGCTCTAAAACACCGTACATACGACGTACTTTTTGTTTTTCACGTAATTGTAGTGAGTACTCAGATTGTTTGCCGCCACGAGCGCCACCATGTTGGCCAGGTGCTTTAGCAGCTTTTTTTGTTTTGACGTCAAATGGTTTAACGCCAGATTTTAATTGCAGGTCTGTCCCTTCGCGGCGAGAGAGTTTGCATTTTGGACCAATATAACGAGCCATGAATGTTTCTCCTTACACGCGACGTTTTTTAGGTGGACGGCAACCGTTGTGCGGGATTGGCGTCACATCGGTAATGCTGTTAATTTTATAACCCACTGCACCTAAAGCACGAACCGCAGATTCACGACCTGGACCAGGACCTTTTACAAGGACGTCCAAGTTTTTCAAACCGTAATCTAAAGCAGCTTTACCAGCAACTTCAGCAGCTACCTGAGCAGCAAACGGAGTTGATTTACGTGATCCACGGAAGCCTTGTCCACCAGAGGTAGCCCAAGCCAGTGCATTACCTTGACGATCGGTAATAGTCACAATGGTGTTATTAAAAGAAGCGTGAATGTGTGCAACACCTTCAGAGACGGTACGAGTGACCTTCTTGCGTGTGCGAGTATCTTTAGCCATCTTTTAGCTTCCAGAAATCTTATTTCTTAATAGGTTTGCGCGGACCTTTACGGGTACGTGCGTTAGTTTTGGTGCGTTGACCACGGACAGGCAAGCTGCGACGATGACGAAGACCGCGGTAGCAGCCTAAATCCATTAAACGTTTAATGTTCATGGAAATTTCGCGACGTAAATCACCTTCGGTAGGAACCTTAGTAACTTCTGCACGAATCGCATCAAGCTGAGCGTCATCTAATTCACGAATTTTAGTTGTTGGTGCAATACCAGCAGCAGCTAAGATAGCTTTTGCAGTGTGGCGACCAATACCAAAAATGTACGTTAGAGAGATAACAGCATGCTTGTTATCCGGAATGTTTACACCGGCAATACGAGCCATTCAATTTTCTCCAAAAAGGCAGTTAAGATAATCAACCGCCCGACAAAATCTTTGAGGGGCGGATAATAACCTAATTAGCCTACTGAAATCAACAGGTCTTGATCAGATTAACCTTGACGCTGCTTATGACGAGGTTCTGCGCTGCAAATTACGCGAATAACCCCATTACGACGGATAACTTTACAGCTACCACAAATTTTCTTTACAGAAGCTTGAACTTTCATAATGAAACCTCTAAGTGCGCTTATCCTTTCGGATGAGCAGTCGTTTTACGCATTAACGATTGATTGTCATATTGATGCGATGTGAGATGAGCTTGGAGCTGAGCCATAAAGTCCATCACCACCACCACTACGATCAGTAAAGACGTACCACCTAAGCTAAATGGAATACCAAATGAGCTTTGTAGAATCATCGGCATTAAACAGATGATTGTGATATAAACCGCGCCAATAAAAGTCAAACGATTCAAAATATGATCTAAATAGCGTGCAGTTTGCTCACCAGGACGAATACCCGGCACATAAGCACCACTACGTTTTAAATTCTCTGACACTTCTTTCGGGCTAAATACTAGCGCAGTATAGAAGTAACAGAAGAAGATAATTAATGCGCCAAATAGCACCAAATACATCGGTTGACCCGGCGACAATACGAGTGCCAAATCTTGTAGGCCACGTTTAATCACGCCAGCATTTGGGTCTGCACTGCCAACCCATTGCCCTAAGCTCGCTGGGAACAATAGCAATGAACTCGCAAAAATTGCAGGAATCACACCCGCCATATTAATTTTTAATGGCAAATGTGTTTGCTGAGCAGTAAATACACGACGACCTTGCTGTTTTTGAGCATAGTTTACTGGAATGCGACGCTGCGCCTTCTCAATAAACACAATTGCTGCTAACACTGCAACAGATAGCAATGCAAAGATTGCAAGACCAATTAAACTTGATTGGCCATTATCTACTGAGGTTAAAGATTGCAGAATCAAGTTCGGCAAACCAGCAACGATACCAGCGAAGATGATCATGGAAATACCATTCCCTACTCCACGCTCAGTAATTTGCTCACCTAACCACATCAGGAACATTGTACCTGCAACCAAAGAAGTTACAGCAGGAACGTAAAAAGCAAGTCCACTAGTCAAAGTAATATTTTGACTAATCAGACCTGCACACATCCCAACGGCTTGCACAAGTGCAAGAAACAATGTGCCTTGTCGCGTATATTGATTGATCTTACGCTTACCTTGTTCGCCTTCTTTCTTTAAAGCTTCCAGCGAAGGAACAACCGTAGACATTAACTGCACGATAATCGATGCAGAGATATACGGCATAATCCCAAGAGCAAGAATTGACATACGCTCTAATGCACCACCTGAGAACATGTTAAACAAACCAAGGATCGTACCTTGGTTTGCATTAAACAGATTCTCTAGTGCGGCATTGTTAATGCCCGGTACTGGAATATGTGCTCCCAGTCGAAAAACCAACAACGCCCCGATGAGGAACATCATACGGCGAATAATTTCACGATATTTCACATGAAAAGGTTGGCCTTTCATCATGTTAACATGACCTGTCGAACTAGGAGTCATAGACACTGGGGATTACTCCTCGACTTTACCGCCAGCAGCTTCAACAGCAGCTTTAGCGCCTTTAGTCAATGCAACACCTTGAACAGTGAATGCACGAGTAATTTCACCAGAAAGTACGATGCGTGCACGCAACATATCTTTACGTACAACGTTAGCAGCTTTTAAAGTTTCAAGAGACACGATGTCGCCTTCAACTTTAGCAAGTTCTGATAAACGTACTTCAGCAGTTTTCAAAGCCATTTGGCTAGTGAAACCGAATTTAGGTAAACGACGGTATAACGCAGTTTGACCACCTTCGAAACCAGGACGTGTACCACCGCTCTTACGTGAGTTTTGACCTTTGACACCACGGCCACCAGTCTTACCAACGCCAGAACCGATACCACGGCCTAAACGAAGGTTGTCACGCTTAGCACCTTCTGCAGGTGCAATTGTATTTAAACGCAGAGTCATGGCTTATTCCTCTACACTAACCATATAGTAAACTTGGTTGATCATACCACGGTTAGAAGGCGTATCTTGCACTTCAACTGTATGACCAATACGACGCAGACCTAAACCTTTAAGGCTAAGCTTGTGATTTTTCAAGCGGTGCGATGAAGATTTAGTCTGGGTAACTTTAATCGTTTTCATGATTGATTACCCTTGAATTTGTGCTACTGATAAACCACGTTTCGCAGCAACTTTCTCAGGAGAAGTCATATCACGCAAACCGTTAAAAGTTGCGTTTACTACGTTAGCAGCGTTAGTAGAACCATAACACTTAGTTAATACGTTACGTACACCTACAGCTTCTAAAACTGCACGCATAGCGCCACCAGCAATTACACCAGTACCTTCAGAAGCAGGTTGCATGTAAACGCGGCTTGCACCGTGACGAGCATTGATAGGGTGCTGAACAGTACCGTCAACAAGGTCAACAGTAATCATGTTGCGACGAGCAGCTTCAAGTGCTTTAGAAATAGCAGCTGGAACTTCACGTGCTTTACCACGACCAAAACCTACGCGACCATTACCATCACCCACAACAGTTAATGCTGTGAAAGAGAAGATACGACCACCCTTAACAACTTTGGCTACACGATCAACGGCAACCAGCTTTTCAACAAGACCTTCGTTTTGTTCAACTTTAGCCATGATTAGAACTCCAAGCCGTTTTCACGAGCAGCATCAGCCAAGGCTTTGATACGACCATGATATTTGAAACCAGAACGGTCAAATGCAACTTTAGTTACACCAGCCGCTTTAGCACGTTCTGCAATTAAAGCACCAACTTTCTGAGCCGATTCAACGTTACCAGTAGTACCAGCACGTAGAGTAGCGTCTAAAGTAGAAGCTTGCGCTAATACTTTGCCACCATCTGCAGAGATAACTTGAGCATAGATGTGACGCGGAGTGCGGTTTACACACAAACGAGTCGCACCCAATGCACGGATGTGCAAGCGTGTGCTTTTCGCACGACGCAAACGGGATTGTTTCTTTTCGTTCATAAGAACCTCGCGCCTTATTTCTTCTTAGCTTCTTTACGAAGTACAACTTCGTCAGAATAACGAACACCTTTACCTTTATAAGGCTCTGGCGGACGGTAACCACGGATTTCTGCAGCAACTTGACCTAATTTAGCTTTATCAGCTGATTTAAGTACAATTTCAGTTGCAGTAGGAGTTTCTGCAGTTACACCTTCAGGAAGGTTGTAGTCGATCGGGTGAGAGAAACCAAGGTTAAGGTTAACAATGTTACCTTTAACCGCAGCTTTATAACCAACACCGATAAGCTGTAACTTACGTTCGAAACCTTCGTTAACACCTTTTACAAGGTTGTTAAGCACAGCGCGAGCAGTACCAGCTTGCATCCAAGCATCTTTAGATTCAGCTTTAGGAGCAATAACTAGAGTACCGTCTTCCTGTTTTAGCTCGACCAGCGCATGCAGGTTGAAAGACAATGTACCTTTGCTGCCTTTCACTTCGACCTGCCGGCCGTTCTGAGTAACTGTAACACCGTTAGGTACAGTTACTGGGGCTTTAGCCACACGAGACATGAGGAATCACCTATTAAGAAACAAAAGCAATAACTTCACCACCGATACCTGCAGCACGTGCAGCGCGATCAGTCATGATGCCTTTGCTTGTAGAAACAATTGCAATACCTAAACCTTGCTTAACGCTAGGAAGTGCATCTTTACCGCGATATTGACGTAGACCAGGACGGCTTACGCGTTTCACAGTATCGATAACTGGTTTGCCTTCGAAATATTTTAAAGTAATCGTTAAAGTCGCTTTGCCTTCATTGTCAGCAACAGCTACATCAGCGATATAACCTTCTTGTTGAAGTACGTTAGCAATCGCAACTTTCAACTTTGAGTTTGGCATAGAAACAGTTTGTTTCTTTGCCATTTGTGCGTTACGAACACGTGTTAGCATGTCGGCAACGGTATCTTGCATACTCATTTATAGTGCTCCTTACCAGCTTGCCTTAACAACGCCCGGTACATCACCTTGCATTACTGTTTCACGTAATTTGTTACGGCTTAAGCCGAACTTACGGAAGTAACCATGAGGACGACCAGTTAAACCACAACGGTTACGTAGACGTACTGGAGACGCATTACGTGGTAATGCTTGAAATTTCATCATCGCTTCGAAACGTTCTTCGTCTGATGCATTAACGTTTGCGATAATTGCTTTTAATTCAGCACGTTTCGCAGCGTATTTAGCAACAGTAGCTTCGCGTTTCAATTCGCGATTAATCATACCTTTCTTAGCCATATCGACCTCTTATTTGAACGGGAAGCCGAATGCACGCATAAGCGCACGGCCTTCGTCATCGGTGCGAGCAGTCGTAGTGATGGTAATGTCCATACCACGAATACGATCAATCTTATCAAAATCGATTTCAGGGAACATGATTTGTTCCTTAAGACCCATTGAGTAGTTACCACGACCATCGAATGATTTCGCAGAGAAACCACGGAAGTCACGGATACGAGGGATCGCGATAGAGATCAAACGGTCTAAGAATTCGTACATACGTTCGCCGCGTAAAGTAACTTTACAGCCGATCGGCCAACCATCACGGATTTTGAAACCAGCGATAGATTTACGAGCTAAAGTAAGTACTGGTTTTTGACCAGCAATTGCTTGCATATCAGAAAGAGCGCCATCTAACAATTTCTTGTCAGCTGATGCAGCACCAACACCCATGTTGATGGTGATTTTTGTAATGCGAGGAATATCCATCACATTCTTAACGCCCAATGTTTCTTTTAATTGAGCCTTAAGTTCGTCGTTGTAACGCGTTTTAAGTCTGGCCATTGCCTAGTCAACCTATTACTTCGCTACCGCCACTGATTCACCATTAGATTTGAATACGCGAGTTTTCACGCCTTCAATCACTTGGTAACCAACACGGTCAGCCTTTTGGGTTGTAGCATTAAAAATTGCCACGTTAGAGATATGAAGCTCAGCTTCTTGAGTTACGATGCCGCCTTCAGCGCCAGTAGCTCGGTTAGGCTTTTGATGCTTCGTTACCAAGTTAAGGCCTTCAACCTTAACACGGTCATTTGAAACAGACAAAACAGTACCTTGTTTGCCTTTTTCTTTACCTGCGATCACAATTACTTGATCGCCCTTTTTAATCTTAGCCATGAGTGCCTCTTATAGAACTTCAGGAGCCAATGAAATAATTTTCATGAACTGTTCAGTACGAAGTTCACGAGTCACTGGTCCGAAAATACGAGTTGCAATCGGCGCTTTGTTGTTGTTCAAAATAACAGCTGCGTTATCGTCGAAACGAATAACTGAACCATCTGCACGACGGATGCCGAATTTTGTACGTACAACTACAGCATTCATCACGTCACCTTTTTTAACACGTGCGCGTGGAATAGCTTCTTTTACAGTAACTTTAATAATGTCGCCAACAGAAGCATAACGACGATGTGAACCACCAAGTACTTTAATACATTGTACGCGGCGAGCACCACTGTTGTCTGCTACGTCTAGCATACTTTCGGTTTGAATCATTGCCCTACTCCAAAACCGAGCATCACCGGTCGCAATTTCGAAAGGCTCAAAGAGTACTCGAAATTGACCGATGATGCAAGAACGTTTAATTACTCAGCAGCAGCTTCAACAACTTCAACTAAAGTCCAAGACTTAGTTTTAGAAATTGGGCGGCTTTCTTTGATGCTTACTACGTCACCAACTTTAGCAACATTGTTTTCATCATGAGCGTGTAATTTAGTTGAACGGCGGATTGATTTGCCATACAACGGGTGTTGAACGCGGCGTTCGATAAGAACAACGATAGACTTGTCCATCTTGTCGCTAACTACTTTACCGGTTAACGTGCGAACTGTTTGTTCACTCATTGTCCGTTCCCCTGTTTTTCGGTTAGGAGTGTCTTAATACGAGCAATAGTTTTACGAGTAAGCGCAACTTCGTGCGATTTACCCAATTGACCAGTTGCTTTCGCCATACGAAGACGGAATTGGTTAAGCTGTTGCTCATCAAGCAAAGCTGTCAACTCTTCTACCGACTTTTCACGTAGATCATTAGTTTTCATTACATTACCGTCCGAGTCACGATAGTGGTTTTAAACGGAAGTTTTGCAGCAGCAAGCGTAAATGCTTCGCGAGCAAGTTCTTCGTTAACACCATCAATTTCGTACAAGACTTTACCTGGTTTGATTTGGCAAACCCAGTATTCCACAGAACCTTTACCTTTACCCATACGAACTTCTAATGGTTTTTCAGTAATTGGTTTGTCTGGGAAAACACGGATAAAGATCTTACCACCACGTTTAATACGACGGCTGATTGTACGACGCGCTGCTTCAATTTGACGTGCAGTCATTTGACCACGTTCAATTGATTTAAGTGCAATAGTACCAAAAGATACTGAGCTACCGCGATGTGCTAGACCAGTGTTACGGCCTTTTTGCACTTTACGGAATTTAGTACGTTTAGGTTGTAACATGGATTATTCTCCTTTTTCAGCAGAACGATCATTGCGACGACCACGACGCTCTTGACCTTCACCACGACCACGACCACGTTTAGCTGGACGTTCTTCAGCTGGAGCTGGGTTCATGACTTGTTTCATGCCGCCCAAGATCTCACCACGGAAGATCCATACTTTAACGCCGATCGTACCGTAAGTAGTCTCAGCACGCATAGTAGCATAGTCGATGTCAGCACGAAGAGTATGAAGAGGTACACGACCTTCACGATACCATTCAGTACGAGCAATCTCAGCACCACCTAGACGGCCTGAAACTTCTACTTTGATACCTTTAGCACCAGCACGCATAGAGTTTTGAACCGCACGCTTCATAGCACGACGGAACATTACACGTTTTTCTAATTGAGAAGCGATTGCTTCAGCAACTAAACGAGCGTCTAAATCTGGGCGATCGATTTCGTTGATACTTACTTGCGCAGGAACACCCATAATGGCTGTTAATTCGCGTTGTAATTTCTCAATGTCTTCGCCTTTTTTACCGATCACGATACCAGGACGTGCAGTGCTAATAGTTACTTTAGCTGCGCCTGTAGGGCGTTCGATAAGAATATTGCTTACCATCGCATTCTTAAGTTTTTTAGTTAAAAACTCACGAACTTGAAGATCTTTTAGCAAATATTCAGCATATTGTTTCGGATTCGCATACCAGTTAGCGTTATGACGTTTCACAACACCTAGGCGGATACCGATTGGATGAACCTTCTGACCCATATCAAACCCCTACCTTAACGGTAATGTGACAAGTACGCTTAGTAATACGATCTGCACGGCCTTTAGCACGTGGCAAAATACGTTTCAGGCTCATGCCTTCATCAACGTAGATCGTAGAAACTTTAAGGTCGTCTACATCTAAACTGTTATTGTGTTCAGCGTTTGCAATCGCAGATTCCAATGCTTTTTTAACTAAAACTGCAGCTTTTTTGTTGCTGAAGTTTAAGATATTTAAAGCATGCGCAACAGATTTGCCGCGAATTAGGTCTGCAACCAAACGTGCTTTTTGTGCCGAGATAGCGGCACCGCGTAATTTAGCAGTTACTTCCATCATAGCACCTATTAACGTTTAGACTTCTTGTCAACACCGTGACCACGATAGGTACGAGTTGGCGCGAATTCACCTAATTTATGACCAACCATATGCTCAGATACGATCACTGGAACATGGTTACGGCCATTGTGTACAGAAATTGTTAGACCAACAAAATCCGGTAAGATCATCGAACGACGCGACCAAGTTTTGATCGGCTTACGGTTATTAGCCGCGATAGCCGCTTCAACCTTAGCGAACAAGTGCGCATCGACGAATGGGCCTTTTTTCAGAGAACGAGGCATTGTCAGATTCCTTTACTTGTTACTTAACGCGACGGTCGCGAATGATCATCTTAGTCGTACGCTTGTTGGTACGTGTTTTGTACCCTTTAGCTTTTTGACCCCATGGACTTACAGGTTGAATACCTTTGTTACGTCCTTCACCACCACCATGTGGATGGTCTACTGGGTTCATCGCCATACCACGTACGGTAGGACGAACGCCACGCCAGCGTGATGCACCTGCTTTACCAAGTGAACGAAGGTTGCTTTCTGAGTTAGAAACTTCACCTAACACAGCACGGCATTCAACGTGTACTTTACGCATTTCGCCTGAACGAAGACGAATAATAGCGTAAGAACCGTCACGACCCAACAATTGAGCAGATGTACCAGCAGAACGTACTAATTGTGCGCCTTTACCGATTTTAAGCTCGATGTTGTGAAGAGTAGAACCGATAGGCATGTTGCGAAGTGGCAAGCAGTTACCTGGACGGATTGGAGCATCGTTACCAGATTGAACTTGATCACCAGCGCGAAGGCCTTTAGGTGCAATAATATAGCGACGTTCACCGTCAGCATATTTCAATAAAGCAATATGAGCTGTACGGTTTGGATCGTATTCAATACGCTCAACTACAGCAGGGATGCTGTCTTTGTTACGTTTGAAGTCTACGATACGGTAGTGCTGTTTATGACCACCACCAACGTGACGAGTTGTAATGTGACCGTTGTTATTACGACCGCCAGTACGTTTTTTAGCTTCAACCAACGGAGCATATGGCGCGCCTTTGTGAAGGTGGTTATGAACCACTTTCTCTACAAAGCGACGTCCTGGAGACGTTGGCTTACATTTTTGAATCGGCATAATTTTCGTCCTTATTCCGCTGCGTTTTCAGCGGTATCGCCCAAGTCAGCCATTTCAACATCTTGGCCAGCTTTCAGGGTGACGTATGCTTTTTTAACATCAGAACGACGTCCTAATGTTTTACCAAAGCGTTTAGTCTTACCTTTAGTGATCGTTGTGTTAACTTTAACAACTTGAACACCAAATAGTTGCTCAACAGCTTTTTTGATTTCAAGTTTGTTTGCATCTAGTGCAACTTTGAACACTTGAACACCAGCAGTTTCACCTAAAACTTGTGCTTTTTCTGAGAATACAGGTCCTTGTAGGACTTGATAGATACGTTCGTTGTTCATCCGAGTTCTACCTCAATTTTCTTAGCAGCAGCAACAGACATAACAACTTTATCGAACGCGATCAAGCTAACAGGATCGATTGCAGCAGCATCAACCACATCAACGTGTGGAATGTTGCGAGCAGCAAGATACAAGTTCTCATCAACAGCATCTGTAACGATTAATGCACGAGGTGCATTCAAGTCGTTAAGTTTTGCAAGCAATTCTTTAGTTTTTGGAGCTGCAACAGCAATCTCTTCAACTAAAACAAGGCGATCTTGACGAACAAGCTCAGCCAGGATGCATTGCATAGCACCGCGATACATTTTACGGTTTACTTTTTGAGACCAGTCTTGTGGACGAGCAGCAAAAGTTTTACCACCGCCAACCCAGATTGGGCTACGAATAGAACCAGCACGAGCGCGGCCAGTACCTTTTTGACGGAAAGGTTTTTTACCACCGCCAGAAACGTCAGCACGTGATTTTTGCGCTTTCGAACCTTGACGACCACCAGCTAAGTAAGCTGTAACAACTTGGTGTACAAGAGCTTCGTTAAAATCACGACCAAACGCAACTTCAGATAACTCAACAGCAGAGCCGGAAACAGTATTTAAATTCACGTTATTTCCCCTCAGGCCTTGATAGTAGGACGAACAGTAACGTCGCCACCAGTAGCACCAGGAACCGCACCTTTAACAACTAGAACTGAACGTTCTGCGTCGATAGCAACGATTTCAAGACCCTGTGTAGTTACACGTTCAGCACCTAAGTGACCAGGCATTTTTTTGCCTTTGAACACGCGACCAGGAGTCTGGTTTTGACCTGTAGAACCGATAACACGGTGAGATACAGAGTTACCATGTGTAGCGTCTTGAGTACGGAAGTTCCAACGCTTAACACCACCTTGGAAACCTTTACCTTTAGATGTACCAGTAACGTCAACAATTTGACCCACTGTGAACACATCTACACCGATAGTTCCGCCAACTTCACGACCTTCAAGATCAGCTTCTGTAGCGCGGAATTCTTGAACTAGACGACCAGCAGCTACACCCGCTTTAGCGAAGTGACCTTTCTGAGCGTTAGTTACGCGAGATTCGCGACGTTCACCAGTAGTGATTTGAATCGCTTGATAACCATCAGTTTCAAGCGTTTTGATTTGTGTGATGCGGTTAGGATCAACCTCAATCACTGTTACAGGTACAGAAACACCAGCATCTGTAAAGATACGTGTCATACCGCACTTGCGACCGACTAAACCAATAGCCATGTGCATAAACCTCTAAAAAAGCGGCCTAATTAACTTAGAGCGTTAATTAACCGAAAGCCTTAACCCAAAGCGATCTGAACATCAACACCAGCTGCAAGATCTAACTTCATCAATGCATCAACAGTTTTATCTGTAGGTTGAACGATGTCGATCAAACGTTTGTAAGTGCGGATCTCGTATTGGTCACGCGCATCTTTGTTAACGTGTGGTGATGTTAAAACGTTAAAACGTTCGATACGTGTAGGCATCGGGATTGGACCACAAACTTGTGCGCCAGTACGTTTTGCTGTTTCTACGATTTCTTGAGCTGATTGATCAATTAGACGGTGATCAAAAGACTTAAGACGGATACGAATTCTCTGGTTAGACATACCAGTTAACTCCAAGCCAAATATATAAAGAATCACCCTTGACGCATCTCACCCCACTTTAAAAGAGGCAAGTGTCAAGAGCAGTGAAATATCACTAAGGTCACGATCGATGCCGCGACTGTCACGATGTTAACTACTTTATTCGTAGCTAACCCCCTTCATCAAAGGGTCGCCCATTATAGCTATTGTTTAATGCATAAGCAAATCTCTTTTGCTGTTTTTCTTATATTTTTCATTTTTTATGCAAGATCAATTGCTTAACTTTTAATCAATAGGCATTTTTTCTTAATACATACTCTATTGCTTGGTTTAGTATTTGATTTCCCTCAATAAATTTGTTTTTTGCGCTTTTCCGTAGATCATGTACTGGCTGTACAGATGTTCCTGAAAAAAATGCCACCTCTTCATCATTTTCCAAAAATAAATCGAGTACTTCAGGGGTAATTTCAGGATGAAATTGAAAGCCCAAAACATTTTGCCCGATTTGATACATTTGATTACGACATACATCATTTTCCGCCAGTAATACCGCTCCTTTGGGAATTTCAAATGTTTCACTGTGCCACTGCATGACTTTAAACTCTTCAGGTAGTTTGAAACAGTCATGCGGTACGTTAGCGACCTTACGGATGGTCGTCCAACCCAATTCTTGTTGTGCATTTCGACTCACTGCACCGCCCAAAGCATTAGCAATCAATTGCCCACCTAAACAAAGCCCGATTGCGGGTTTACCGAGGGCCAAATAGCGTCGCAGCCAACGCTTTTCTATTTTTAACCATGGGAAATTTGCCTCATCATTTACGCTCATGGTCCCACCCATGATGATGAGTAAATCGACATCTTCAACATGCGGCAAAGCCTCGAGATCTAAGGTTTGATCGACAGGTAATGCAAAGAATTCTGTGGCCGTAATTTTGGCCTGATGCTGTTTTAAAAATTCATAACAACTGCCGAACCCTTCGCCAGCAATATGCTGAAAATAATGTACTTTTAAATGCGACTTCATGCGCTAAACCTATTGTTGTTGCTCTGATATCGGTTTTGCAAGAATGAAGCCAACTTTGCTTTTCACTTAATTTTCTATACAAAAGCATCGTAAAACCATGTGTTTTAGTCGTATTCTTTTGAACATTCATTATTATTTTGATCATTTCAGAGCGCCACGTGAAAAAGAATCCTCAAACCGAACTCATTCATGCACCAAGAAAGGCACCGCAATACATCAATAGTGTTCAACCTCCCCTGTTTCGTGCATCCACTATAATTTTCGAAAATACAGATGCGCTATTTAATCGCCATTGGACCGATGATTATGACTATAGCTATGGAACGCATGGCACCCCCACGACATTTACCCTAGGCGATCAGATTGCTCAGATTGAAGGTGGCTTGTATCACTTACTCGCACCAAGCGGTTTATCTGCAATTAATTTGGTCAATTCATGTTTTTTAAGTCAAGGGGATGAAGTGTGGGTCGCAGATAATATCTATGGCCCAAATATGGAACATCTGCGTAACCTAGAAACCCGCTATGGCATCGTGGTCAAGGTTTATAACCCGATTGATGTCGATTCATTTAGCCCTTCAGCGCAAGCTAAGCTTATCTGGTTAGAAGCAGCAGGTTCTGTCACTTTAGAGTTTCCAGATTTAGTCGGCTTGGTCAAAAAAGCCCAAGCACATAACATTCTCACTGCACTGGACAATACATGGGGCGCAGGACTTGCCTTTAATGCTTTTGATTTCAGTTCTGAGCATCTGAGTGTCGATATCAGTGTGCATGCCTTGACCAAATACCCAAGTGGCGGCGGGGATATTTTGATGGGTTCGGTAATTACACGAGATAAAAAGCTTCATCACAAACTGTTTCGTGCGCACGCTATTCAAGGCATTAGTATCTCTGGTGATGACGCCGCGCAAGTACAACGCAGTTTGGCTTCAATGCGCCTGCGCTATGAACACCAGTCACAAAGTGCTTTAACTTTATTAAATTGGCTAAAACAGCAACCAGCCTTTGTACAGGTTTTACATCCTGCTGATGAAGCTTCCGCAGGACATCAGTATTGGAAAGAAATTTGTACAGAACAACACAGTGCCGGCTTGGTCAGCGTGGTATTTAATGAAAAATATAGCCTGCAGGATGTACGCCGCTTTTGTGATGCACTTAAACTATTTAAGCTCGGTTTTAGCTGGGGTGGCCCAGTCAGTTTAGTCATGCTATATAACTTAAAAGATATGCGTGTACTCGAACATTCACATATTCAAGCCGGCTTACTGGTTCGCTTCTGTATAGGACTAGAACATCCTGCAGATTTAATACAAGATATAGAAAACGCACTACAACATTTAAATAAACAGCAACTCGAATAAATACAGGAGCATCTATGGGTACACCAATTATTATTGGCAAAAAAACACAAGACACCACACAAGATGTGGTGCTTCATTCACAATTTGCAAACCGCCATGGTTTGATTGCTGGCGCCACAGGTACTGGTAAGACAGTGACGTTGAAGGTGTTGGCAGAAAGTTTTTCTCGGCTGGGTGTACCTGTATTTTTAGCCGATGCCAAAGGGGATGTTTCTAGCCTTGCCAAAGCAGGTGAAAGCAATCCTAAGTTTGACGAACGAATTAAAAGTTTAAATATCGAGAGCATTCCTTTTGCTGCCTCCCCTGTGGTGTTTTGGGATTTGTTTGGTGAACAAGGACATCCCATTCGCACCACCATTTCTGAAATTGGTCCACTTCTCCTTGCCCGAATTCTGAATTTAAACGACACGCAAGAAGGCGTGTTATCTGCGGTCTTTCGTATTGCTGATGATCAGGGCTTATTGCTCATCGACTTTAAAGACTTAAAAGCCATGATCAGCTACGTCAGTGAACATGCAGCAGAATTTAAAAATGAATATGGCAATTTATCACCTGCAAGCTTAGGTGCAATTCAACGTAATTTGCTCGCATTGGCCGATCAAGGTGGTGACAAGTTCTTTGGTGAGCCTGCGCTCAATATCATGGATTTCATTCAAACGGATGCACAAGGTCGTGGCAACATCAACCTGCTTGCCGCTGACAAGTTAATGAATACCCCTAAGCTCTATGCGACCTTCTTACTTTGGATGCTGTCAGAACTGTTTGAACAATTGCCTGAAGTTGGAGATATGGATAAACCCAAACTGGTGTTCTTCTTCGATGAAGCGCATTTATTGTTTGATAATGCCAGCCCTGCTTTACAAGAAAAGATTGAACAAGTGGTTCGTCTAATTCGCTCTAAAGGTGTCGGCATTTACTTTGTAACGCAAAATCCACTTGACCTACCCGAGAGTGTTTTAGGACAACTAGGTAACCGCGTTCAGCATGCGCTACGTGCATTTACCCCAAAAGATCAGAAAGCCGTAAAAACCGCAGCAGATACTTTCCGAGCCAATCCTGCGTTTAAAGTCGATCAAGTGATTACGGAACTGGCTGTAGGTGAAGCACTGATTAGCTGTCTAGATGAACAAGGCACACCTCAAATTGTTGAACGTGCTTGGGTGATGCCACCCTACTCTTCATTTAGCCCAATTGCTGTAGAAGAACGCAAAGCTCTGATGGCAAATAGCGTTGTCGCAGGTGTGTATGACACCGAAGCAGATCGTGAAAGTGCCTATGAACTTTTACAAAATAAAGTGGCGGAGCGCCAACAACAAGCCGTCCAAGCGGAACAAGATAAAATAGAAGCCAAAGAACAAGAAGCGTTGGCCAAACAACAAGCCAAGGAAGCAGATGCACTCGCTAAACAGCAAGCGCGTGAACAAGAACGCCTTACACGCGAACAACAAAAAGAAGCTGAGCGCTCAGCCAAACAACGTGAAAAACTGATTCAAGACACTGTAGGAACTTTTGCAAAAAGTGCAGCACGCAGCTTGGGTGGGTCGACAGGTCAGAAAATTATCCGTGGCCTCTTAGGTTCTATCTTCGGCAAGAAATAATCTAAAAGCCCAATTAAAAAGTACAAATTTATGGAATCTTTTTATATTCCATAATTTTTTTATGGTTTTTACTAAAACATGTATTGCGCGGATGTATTTAAAAATGTATTTTAAATACATCTTACAAATAACAGCCATGAGAGATCAGCTATGACTCCGCAGCAAATTGACCTAGTAAAAGCTACTGTTCCTGTTCTACGTGAAAATGGTGTCGCGCTGACTGGTTACTTCTATAATCGTATGTTGGGCAATAACCCTGACCTCAAAGAAACCTTTAACATGGGACATCAGCGCAGCGGTGCTCAGGCACAAGCCTTGGCGGGTGCTGTATTGGCTTATGCTGAAAATATTGAGGACCCATCTGTACTTTTACCAGTTGTAGAATTAATTGCGCATAAACATGTGAGTCTTAACATTCAAGCGCCAGACTATAATATTGTCGGCGAAAATTTGCTGCACTCGATCAGTGAAGTATTAAGCATTTCAATGGAAGATCCACTGATTGCCGCTTGGGCAGCAGCATATGGACAATTGGCAGACTTGTTTATCAGCACTGAAAAAGCGATTTATGAGCAACATCAGCAAACTAAAGGCAGTTGGTTAGGTTGGCGTAATTTCAAAATCGCGAAAAAAGTGGCTGAAAGTGATGAAATCACCTCATTCTACCTTGAGCCTTCTGATGGTGGTGATTTACCAAAATATGAAGCAGGTCAGTACATCTCTGTACGTGTATTGGTCGATGAGCTGGGCCTAAAACAGCCACGTCAATATACACTGTCGACCAGCCCGCAAGACAACTACTTACGTATCTCTGTAAAACGTGAAGATCAGAAAGGTGACTTGGTTCCAGGTTGGGTATCGAATACACTGCATGGCTTGGAGATCGGTTCAGAAATCGAAGTGTCTGCACCAACAGGTAATTTCTTCCTGATTGATTCACAAAAACGCAATGTCTTTATCAGTGGTGGTGTAGGTCTAACACCAATGATTGCGATGCTGAATCAGTTGGTGACTTTAGACATGCCACAACCTGTAACCTTTATCCATGCCTGCCGTAGCAAACAAGTGCATGCAATGCATAAACACATTCAGGATTTGGAAGCAAAATACCCACGTCTTAGCACTTTTACAGCGTATGAGTTCCCTCATGCTAATGATAAATTAGGTGAAGATTATGATGCTGCTGGTCGTCTAGACTTAGGCAGCATGGATACTGCACTGTTACCGATCAATGCGGATTATTACCTTTGCGGTCCAATGCCATTTATGGCTGAACAACAGAAAGCTTTAATTGCTCGTGGTATTCCTGCTAGCAATATTCACAGCGAAGCTTTCGGCACTGGTGGTGTAAAACACTAACTAAGCTATTCACCTGAAATACAAAGGGTTAGTTTAGTTATGCTAGACTAGCCCTTATTTATTTCTCTCAGACTCACAGTATTATCATGCAACTCAATAAATTCACCGATTATGCATTACGCATTTTGCTCTATATCGCACGTCCTCGTGATGTGCCTTATAACATTGCTGAAATTGCAGAAGACCTGCACGTTTCGCGTAATCACTTGGTGAAAATTGTGCATTTTATGGCAAAGCAAAACTGGTTAATCACCAGCCGCGGCAAAGGTGGCGGCATTCGCCTAAACCCTGAAGCACTTGACGCTCAGCTCGGTCAAATTGTGCGAATTTTGCAAGGTAATCACCAGATTGTTGAATGCAACGACCCACCCTGCGTACTGCGCAGTCAGTGTGGTTTAAAAAGCATCTTAGACCAAGCTTTAGAACAGTTTTATCAAAGTCTCGATCAGTACAAACTTGCCGATGTCTTGCAACCAAGCAGCGCATCTAAATTTACAACACAATCTCCAATTCAAATGATCAATCTCTAATTTCACTTTGCCTGCGACAAAATTCGCTTGCCTGCCCGACTTCCTTTATAATGCGTGTTGTTAAATCAGTTATTGAAGTTGGGTTATGCATCAGCACAGAGGAAAATCACGAAACAGTAAAGCGGCCAATGCGCCGAAGCAAAGGATTACTTACGAGAAAAAAGTAGACTCTGCGATTACTGAATATGCTGTGCGCTCGCTCAACTGGCTACGCAAAGCTGAGTTCTTAATGAGTGCGCCTAAACTCAACCTCTGCGTTGAAGATACCGGCTATGAAATTGCCTTTGCTGGCCGCTCCAATGCGGGTAAGTCGAGTGCCATTAATGCGCTCACCAACCAAAAACAATTGGCTCGTGCGTCGAAAAAACCGGGTCGTACCCAAATGATCAACTTTTTCAGTTTAGGAAATCCTGATCAGCGTTTGGTCGACTTACCGGGTTATGGCTATGCCGCTGTACCTGAAGCGATGAAAATCGTGTGGCAAAAAGAGTTAGAAAACTACCTGATACACCGTGAAAGTTTACAAGGTCTTGTGCTGCTGATGGATATCCGTCATCCACTACAACACTTTGATGTCATGATGTTGGAATGGGCACATTCACGTAAATTGTTCGTGCATGTACTACTGACCAAATCAGATAAATTAAACCGTGGCCCAGCCTCTAAAGCACTACAAGAAGTGAAAGCAGCATTGAAAAAAATGAAGCTAAACTTCTCTATCCAATTGTTCTCATCATTGAATAAACAAGGTTTAGAAGAGTTAGCGAGTGTCATGGCGGGTCGTCTTAACTTCACTCTAGAACAATCCACAGAGTTTGATCTTGGTAGCATTCCTGAAGCATCGGAAGATGATATTGAAATCGATGCAGATGCGGAAGCATTCGATGACGTCGACACTACATCTGAAGATTTACCCCAAGCTGAAGGCAAAAATTCAGACCACTAATCCAGTAATTTTAAAGTCAGCGCAAGGATGATTGTCTAACAAAAAGTATCATCTGAAGATAATGAAATGTCCTGTATTGCTAATCACAATGCAGGATTTTTTTTTTTTGGATACTAAATACATCAGATGTGTACTCGATCACATAAAAACAAGGATAGGTCATGAAATTACTCTCCCGCTTGAGAAACACAAAACTTGGATCATCAATCGAATATAGAATTAAGCCACGTAAAGTGAAATTTGAGTGGCAAGATACTCAAGTTGACTGGGTACCCAACCAAGCTTTTGTCAGCTATTTTATTAATGAAATTAATATGATCTTACCGGCAGGTGAGTTTTGGTTTTGCCGTCTGTATAACAAAGTATTACCGCAAATTAGAGATGAAAAATTAGCAGAGGACGTTAAAGCATTTATCCGCCAAGAAGCCATGCATGCTCAGGCGCATAACTCTGCCAATAAAGAATATCTATCTCAGCGCAATATCAGTATTCAACGCAACCTTGAAATCATGGACTTTCTCTTTGGCAAACTGCTTGCGGACCAACCTTTAGGGCTCAACGTACCTAAAGCTTTAGATCATCAATGGGATCTCTTTCGTTTAGGGGTGATTGCAACTGTTGAACACATGACCTGTGTACTAGGCAAATATGCTTTATACAACAAAGAGTGGGAACGACTAGGCGCTGATCCGAATATGCTCGATCTAGTAAAATGGCATGGTGCAGAGGAAATAGAACATCGTACCGTGGCTTTTGATTTGTATCATCATCTCGGTGGCGGCTATATTTCTCGCTATTATCAAAGTGTGATTGTGATTGCTGCCGTACTTGGTCTATGGGTCGATGGTGCTGCACATATCATGCAGCAAGACTCGCGCTATGCATCGATTAAACCTGCCGTATATAAACCGTGGATTTGGCGTGAATGGGCGCGTATCGCGCAAAAAGACAATCGCTTATTGCCACATCCGCTTTGGTTAGTGTCGCAGCAATTGGGGTATTTAATGCCTTGGTACGATCCTGTGCATGAAGCGAAAACTGAAGATGCGATTGCTTACCTCGACAACTCTCCTGCTGCAAAACGTGCCGCACTGAAAGTTGCATAAACACCATTTAAAATCTGTATTAAGCAGGGTTCGCCCTGCTTTTTTTTGTGCTCACATCCATTACGCTCCATTTTTTATTGAGCAATCAACACACTCAAGATGGAAAAGGTCATAAGTTCGAGGTTTAAAGTACAGTTCTTCCGAACTCCCTATTCTCTTTAAAATGCATTTATACTCAGTCTCATCCTAAAATAAAAATACATCGTTCAGGAGCATCTCCATGCACGCTCACATCTCCGTCATTACACTGGCCGTGAAAGATTTACATGCTGCATTCGCGTTTTATCAGGAGGGTTTAGGTCTTAATAGCGCGAGGATTATTGGGACTGAATTTGAACATAGCGCTGTGGCATTTTTTGATTTACAACACGGTTTAAAGCTCGCACTCTGGCCACAAGATAGCCTGAGTCATGACACCAGAATTAGTGCATCAGCGTTTTGTCCAACTTAAATGTCTCTGGGACATAACGTTAACAGTCCCGCAGCCGTCGATCAAAGCATGCAACAAGCCCAACGCGCTGGTGCAAAAACAATTAAGCCCGCACAGCCCACGTTTTACGGTGGTTAAGCAGGCTATTTTCAAGACTTAGATGGGCATCTGTGGGAGATCGTCTACAACCCACATTTTAGCTCTTTATCTGCTTAATTCGACAACATTGGTTCATCGACATCTCGCGTATGACGATCAACCACTACACTAATCATCATATCGCCCTGTACGTTCACCACAGTCCGTACCGTATCTAAGAGTCGATCTATCGGCAGTAAAATCGCAATCGCTTCTGCAGGGAGTCCGACTGATTGTAAAACCATAATCATTGTCACCATTCCAGCGCTTGGAATGCCCGGTGCGCCGAGTGACGCAATCATGGCGGTTGCACAGACAATTAACTGCTGACCCAAGGTTAAATCTAAGCCCATCAAGTTAGCAATAAATAACGCAGCAGCAGCTTCATACAACGCTGTACCATCCATATTTAACTGTGTGCCCAATGGAATCACAAAACCTGCTGTTTGAGGACGTACGCCTAAATTTTCCTGCGCACATTTCATCGACAGTGGCATCGTTGCTGAACTTGAACTGGTTGCAAAAGCAGTGATTAAGGCAGCTCGTGTTCCTCTAAAAAATGTCAGTGGACTCATTTTCCCAAAAATCCAAAGCAACAGAGGTAACACCACTGCCCCATGGAAAATCGTGGTCCCTGTGACTACGGCAGCAAACTCCGCGAGGCGACTCAACACCGAAATATCTTCTGTAGCAATCAATTTAGCCAATAATGCAAAAATACCAATCGGTGCAAGCTTCATCACCCAACCAATGATCATCATCATGATGTCGAAAAATTGCTGACTGAGCTTTCTCACACTTCGAAATTTTTCACCGCCTTTGACCAAGGCCACACCTAAAAATAGGGAAAACACCACGACAGCGAGTACATTGCCATCACTAAAGGCTTTAAACGGATTGATCAGTGTATTTTGAATAAAATTGGTAAAGAATGAACCTGCTGTGAGGGTGTCAGGACTCTGATGTTGTTGTATTGCATCTTGGAACATGACGATGTCCACGCCCTGCCCAACTTTAAAAATATGCGCACATGCTAGACCCAAGATCAGTGCCAAAGTTGTGGTGGTGACACAGCAAGCTAAGGTAATTTTCCACGTACGACTCAGCTGACCACCCGCTTGTAAATTCGATACCCCCACCACAATCGAACTAAAGATCAGCGGAACCAAGATCATTTTCAGCAAGCCAATAAAAATACTACTGGCAATCCCCAGGCCATACAGGCTGGCGGATAAAAACTGCGTCTCTGGAAACTGAATTAATAAAAAGCCAAATGCCACACCCAATATTGCGGCAATTAAAATCTGCGTATTTAAGCTCATTGTGCCTTGCATTTATCATCCTTTATTCAGGCACTATGCCATGCGCCCCACTGGGAATCGAGGAATTTTTTGTCACATATACTGCTACAATTCTGCAAAGCATGTATTCAACCCAATTCAATTTGTACTGCACCCCAATTAGATAACTCGAATCCGTGAGTAGATTCATACTAAAAATTGACGGCATAAAAAAACCGAATCAGGAGATTCGGTTTTTTCAATATTCAGCTTTTACGACTTAACACATAGTGCTCAAAGCTTATTGGGTTTCAATTTCGCGTAAACGAATCAAGCCTTCTTGTGTCGTACTACAGACCAACTCACCGTTTTGCCACATGCGACCGAAATTTAGACCACGTGAACTGGCACTGACTGTGGCATCCATGTCATAAAGCATCCACTCATCCACACGGAATGGCTTATGGAAATACATGGCATGATCAATACTCGCACACTGCAAACTTGGTGATAAATAACTTAAACCATGTGGGCGTAGTGCAGTCGTCATCAATGTAAAATCTGAATAGAATGCTGCAATGGCCTGATGTAAAGAGATGTCATCAACGTCAGCAGCAATTTTGTCATGGGTACGAATATAGTGTGCATACGATGGCGCAGCAGGCTGCGGTTGGTACGGGTTTTGCGGATCAATCGGGTGAATTTCCACATGGCGGTCGCGCATAAACGATGCACGGACGTTTTCAGGGATAAACTCCACCATCATTCGTTTTAGCTCAGCTTCAGATTTTAAATCTTCCACGGCTGGATATTCTGGCTCTGCAACTTGGTAATTCAAACCTTCTTCTTGCTCTGCAAATGACACCATACACATGAAAATGGTTTTACCATGTTGAATCGCACGAACCTGACGACTCACAAAACTGCGTCCATCGCGAATACGATCTACTTCATAAATGATCGGTGCATTGATATCACCACCAAATAAGAAATAGGCATGTAAGGAATGAGCAGGTCGATCTGTTGTATAAGATGCCGCACGGAGCGCCTGACCTAAAACCTGTCCACCAAAGACACGCTTCCCGACCAAATTTCGGCTTTGCCCACGAAAAATATTTTCTTCTAATTTTTCAAGACTGAGTAAATCAACCAACTCTTGTGTTAAGGCATTCATAACAAACCTATCTATCATTCGGGATTAAGCTAACGCAGGCAACATCAACAGATGTTTAAATATATTTTCCATTTTGCCATAAATCCAGACTAAAACCCTAAAGATTCGCTGACTGATCTGTCACCTTGCTGATGCAATATAACTGCTAAAAATACGTTTTTTAACGATAAAATCTTACAATATCTATGCAATTTGTCAGAAAATGACATACAGTTTTTAAGTACAATTACGCAGAATAGATTCCCCTCAGAATCTCTGTGGTTTGGTCATGAAAAGTAGGAGTTTGTATGTCCAAGAGCGGCTTTGGTCAGATGTATCGAAAGCTTTCGAGTAAACTGCTTGACCTTGTGGTAACACCGCATGTTTTAGGTGAAGTCCCTGTAGAACCTGTAGTGACTGAAACCGATACAGATACCGGCGTACAGACAACGAAAATTACCTGCTACGTTCTGCAAAATCATTCACGGAGTAATGCTTTAATTGTCGATGGTGAAACCCGTCGTTTAAAGCTACACCCTGCACTCGACCCAATGACTGTGGGTACGCAAACAGAAAAAGCCTCTGTGGTGTTTTTACAACATCATGATGAAGACAACTTACTCAATCCACCGCCGCATGCCTTTCCACCTCGTTTATTGCGTTTAATTGAGGTTTTGGAAAAAAATCCTGATGCGGATATTAAGCTCGTTCCTGTAACCGTGCTGTGGGGTCGTGAACCCGATAAAGAAGATTCTTGGTTTAAATTATTATTTACCGATACATGGTCTACACCAAGCAAAGTGAAGCAGTTGGTCAATATTGGTTTGCACGGTCGTCAATCGTACCTCGAATTCCATGAGCCACAGTCTTTGCGTCGTTTGGTTGAATATGCCAAAACTACACATCCAAACTTGTCACCTGCGACTTATATTGTCAGCACACTGAATGATTATTTAGATGCGCAGCGTGAAGTGGTTTTGGGTCCGGATTTATCTGACCGTCGTAATGTGATGCATGGCCTGATCAAATCTACGGATGTACAAGATGCGATTCGTCGTGAAAGCATTCGCAGTAAAATCAGTATGGTTGAAGCCGAACGTCGTGCGATTGGTTATTTAAATGAAATCGTTTCTGACTATTCTGCATCAACAGTACGTTTTGCTGACTTAGCCCTGACTCGCCTGTGGACACAGCTTTATGATGGCGTAGAAGTACATAACTTCAGTACCGTTCGTGAACTGGCCAAAGACTACGAGATCATTTACACCCCATGTCATCGTAGCCATATCGACTATTTATTATTGTCATATGTGATCTATAAGCGTGGTTTGATGGTGCCGTACATTGCTGCGGGTGATAACTTGAACATGCCATTTGTCGGGCAAATTTTACGTGGCGGCGGCGCGTTCTTTATTCGTCGTTCATTCCGTGGCAATGGTCTCTACACCACCGTATTTAAAGAATACCTCTACAGTATTTTGGCGCGTAATACACCGCTTGAATACTTCATCGAAGGTGGGCGTTCACGTACTGGTCGTTTATTACCACCGAAGACCGGCATGCTCGCCATGACTGTCCATGGTCATTTACGTAATCCAGCCAAACCGATCGTGTTCTTACCGACCTATATTGGTTATGAGCGTTTAATGGAAGGTGCGACCTACGTTGGTGAAATGAATGGTAAGCCAAAAGAAGGCGAATCAATCATCGGGATTATGAAAACACTGCGTAAGATCGAACGTATTTTCGGTAAAGTTCATTTGAACTTTGGTGAGCCGGTTTTCCTTGATGATATGTTGAAACAGCATAATGCAAGCAACATCAAAATCGAGAAAAATGACGACCCAATTCCGCCAGAAGTTTCGGATGCCATTAACAGTTCTGCACACGTGATTTTAGAAAATATTAACCGTGCAGCAGTGGTGAACCCAGTTTCATTGCTTTCACTGATTTTATTGGCAACATCTAAACACACTTTAGATGAAGAGATTTGCATTAAGCAGTTAGATACCTATCGCGATCTTTTAAATGCCTTACCTTACGATGAGCGCATGCAAGTAACACCGCTGTCAGGTAAAGAAATCATTGCTTATGGTTTAAAACTCAAGCTGATCAAACGTGTTAATCATGTCCTTGGCGATATTATTGCCATTGCTGATAATCAAGCGGTGCTGTTAACCTACTTCCGTAACAACATCCTGCACGCATTTATTTTGCCATCACTCATTGCCGCTTTGGTTGAACATAATGGTTCTATTCGCCGTGGTGATTTGATTAATGTCATTCGTACACTGTATCCATTCTTAAAAGCTGAGTTATTCCTCAAATGGAATAATGAAGAGCTTAAAGATCAGATCTGTGCGTATGCAGAAGTACTGATCAAAGCCAAGCTAATTTCTGAAGATGCAGAAGGCAACCTGATCTCCCCTGCGCCTAACTCAGAGCAGCACAATCAGTTAGTGGTCTTGGCTGCACCTGTGATGCAAAGTCTAGAGCGTTACTACATGACTTTGGCTTTAATCACACAACGTGGTTCAGGCAATATCTCGACGCGTCAGGTTGAAGAACTCAGTCACTTGGTTGGTCAACGTCTGTCTGTGTTGTATGAATTTAACTCGCCTGAGTTCTTTGATAAGGCCTTATTCCAAAGCTTTATTAAAGTCTTAACCCAACAAGGTTATATCAGCACCAATGAAAACAATGCCATTGTGTTTGATGAAAATTTCCAAAATGTTGCGCAATATGCCAACCTCGTTTTGGATGATGTGACACTCCAAATGTTGCAACACATTACGACCTTTAGTGATGAAGAGTTAAAAGAAGCACTTGATAAAGTTGCTGCGGAACAAGCCAAAAAACGCTTGAAACGTAAGAAGAAATAAACCGTTCTGATTTTTTCGCCATAAAAGCGGAAGAAGATGAGCAAAATCAGGGACAAGTTGTAAAAAACTTGTCTCTTTTTTTTGGACTATACAAAAGTATTTAATATTTTCTTTTTTAAAATTAAGGTATATACGTTCCAAAATTTTGGAGTTCCATTGGCTAGCGGTTTATTGCCTTTAAATTCATCGATATAAATAATATCAAAGTCCGCATCAAACAATTGTTTAAGTTCTTCCTGTTCAAAACCTATAAATTTTTCAGAAAAATTATTTACCCAATCATCATCTATCCCTAACAGTTGTATGAGTAAGATGCCTTGCGGATTCCTGCATTTTCTTTAAAACACTTTCAAGCGAATCCGTAGAACAAAAAAATAAACTGAATAAAGCAATAATTAAACTAGCTTTAGGAAAGCTATAGTCTTCAAAGGCCTGATTAGAAAATAAAAAATTCTTATTGTCTTTAAATTTACTTAGACAGATATTTTTAGCGTCAACAGACGGATCAAATGCATATACTTTAAAATGATGACGGAGTAGAAATGATGATTCATTTCCTGCACCACAACCACAATCAATCGCGATCTTTGGTAAATTCTCAAAATAACTCAAAGCTTTTTCCAAAATCGGTCTATGGGGTTAATTCTGAGTAAGTTCAGCAAATGATTTTGTCATTATTTAAATTTTATCCTTTGAGATCCATTCGAAAATTTGAACAATACATGTTGTAAAAGACCTATTTCATTCATTTATAGAATTTCTTTTAATACTCACCAAGCTACACTGAATTTTATACGTCACACCAATTTTACGCTACACATCACAATCAATCGTGCGCTAACTTAAAACCACTCTCCATCATCCGCATTGCATAAATTTTTTTACCTGTTTCTACTTCACTCTCTAAAACCAATTCGGGTAAATGCATAGCTCTTTGCAAATCCAAGATTCGCTCATGCAAAGGTTGAGGTTGGTTATTAGTACAAATATATGATTTTTCATGATGTTCCACGTGAAGTAGATGACACAGAAATTTTGCCAAATCATCGATATGTATTCGATTTGACCAATGGATATTGGGATAGTGATGAGTCGTTTCTGCCAGTTTCTGCATTCGTGTTGTCGATGTGCCATAAATCCCAGATGGACGTACGATCACGCATTCGGTAGGAAATGCTAGTGAGTAGTGATGCTCCATTTCAAGTAACAACATCCCCTGCTCATCGATCGGACGTGGCACAGTGTCATCATCAATGCGCTCCCCCACATGCTCACCATAGACACGAGTGGACGACACCACGATTAAACGTTGTATTGGATGATGTGCTAATGCTTGAACAATTGGCTGTACAGAATCGACATAAGTATGTCGGTAAGCATCCACAGCATTGAATTGAGCATGGCGTGCAGGAGCCAAAAGAACATAGACAGCATCAATCGGTTGAACCTGCGACAAATCCAGTTGGTGAATATCTTGGATTAAATGTTCTGCAAAATCATCCTCTTTCGCACTACGACTCACTGTGGTAATTTGGTGACCTTGCTGAAATAATTGTTTAGCAACGCGTTGCGATGTTTTACCATAACCGATAAATAGAATATGCATCAAACGACCTATTCTCAGAACTGATCCATTTAGATCATATAAACCGAAGTTGAGGGGACATGGCTGCCGTCCATCAATTGCAAGGGGTTGGCAATGCCGCCGCTGCTTTACTTGAAAAACTAAATATTTTCACGACAGATGATCTTTTGTTTCATCTGCCACGCGACTATGAAGATCGTAGCACGATCATCCCCATGAACCAATTGACCGTGGGTCGAAGTTATTTACTGGAAGGTACAGTCAAAAGTATCGACTTTCCAGCGGGTAAGCGTAAATCGATGGCTGCCCTACTAGATGACGACTGTGGCAAAGTTACTTTACGTTTTTACCATATCTACAAAGGCATTACTGATCGGGTAAAACCGGGCAATCGTTTACGGATTTTTGGTGAAGTCCGTGTTGGTGCTCGTGGCTTAGAAATGTATCATCCTGAACTACAGGTAATTACTGAACACACACCTTTACCACAAACCCAACTCACTGCGATTTACCCTGCAACCGAAGGCTTAACGCAGCCCAAACTGCGTGAATATGTCAAACAAGCACTACAGTTATATAGTGATGACTTACCTGAATTACTGCCAGAAAAATTCACCAATGGCTATGCCCTAAAACAAGCGCTGGACTATATTCATCATCCCCCTGTCGATGCCAATATGTTGCAACTGAGCCAAGGTTCTCATCCTGCACAGCAACGTTTAATTTTCGAAGAATTGGTTGCCCATCAGGTCAGTTTGCTCAGCCGCCGTGCTTATATTCAACAAATCGAAGCACCGTCTTTCTCTGCAAGCAAGAACTTCACCAAACAACTTTTAAGTACGCTGCCATTTGAAATGACCGGCGCACAAAAACGCGTGTCCAAAGAAATTGCGGTCGATCTGAAAAAGAACAAACCTATGCTGCGACTCGTACAAGGCGATGTGGGTGCAGGTAAAACCTTGGTTGCAGGTGTGGCTGCCTGTCATGCGCTCGAGGAAGGTTGGCAAGTGGCCATGATGGCGCCGACAGAAATTTTGGCCGAACAACATTATCTAAATTTCAAAAAATGGTTTGAGCCGATGGGTCTGACCGTGTCTTGGCTTTCAGGCAAACAAAAAGGTAAAGCTCGAGCTTCAGCAGAACAAAGTATTCAAGATGGCTCCGCCAATTTAGTGGTCGGCACACATGCTTTATTTCAAGACAATGTTCAATTTGCCAAATTAGGTTTAGTGATTATTGATGAACAACACCGTTTTGGTGTCGATCAGCGTTTAGCACTTCGAAACAAAGGTCTAAATGGCATGACACCGCATCAACTGGTGATGACAGCAACCCCTATTCCTCGTACCTTGGCGATGTCGGCTTATGGCGACTTAGACACCTCTGTCATTGATGAACTACCACCCGGTCGTACACCGATTCAAACAGTCACCATTCCACTTGACCGTCGTGAAGAAGTACTACAGCGGATTGCCAGCAATTGTGCTGAAGGTAAACAAGCCTATTGGGTCTGTACCTTAGTGGAACAATCCGAAACCTTAGATGCTCAGGCCGCTGAAGCGACTTTTAATGAAATTAAAGAACGCTTTCCAGACCTCAATATTGGCCTTGTTCACGGCAAAATGAAGGCCGATGAAAAGCAAGCAGTGATGCAGCAATTTAAAAATAATGAATTGCAATTACTGATTGCAACCACAGTGATTGAAGTCGGTGTTGACGTCCCAAATGCCTCGATCATGGTGATTGAAAATGCAGAACGCCTAGGGCTTTCACAACTACATCAGCTACGTGGTCGTGTAGGGCGTGGTGCCAAAGCCAGTTTCTGTGCCTTGCTGTATAAAAATCCCTTGTCGCAAAATGGGCAAGAGCGTTTACGCATTATGCGCGAGACCAATGACGGCTTTATTATTGCTGAAAAAGATTTGGAAATTCGCGGCCCCGGTGAGCTCCTCGGCACTAAACAAACGGGCGATATGGGCTTTCGTGTAGCAAAATTAGAGCGAGATGACCATTTACTCAATCAGGCTCACTATGTGGCTCAACAAGTCCTGAATGACTATCCTGCACAGGCTCAAGCGCTTTTAAAACGATGGCTGCCGGAAGCTCCTCGATACGCCTATGTATAATAATTATTAGGATGACAGATCGATCATCCTAATTATACAGATTGGCTTGAACCAATAAGCTTGTCGAACAGGTTGCTGTGGTGTTGTGATTGCACTTCACCACGAACTGTGCAAAATACTCAAAAAAGAATGATTAGAATAAAAACATGCTCCAATCTATCCAACACTTCATCCAAAAAGGAATACAGAGCGTTTCCCCTTGCCTGCTCTGCGGTATCGATCGACAACAACATCATTCGCTTTGTACCGACTGCTGGGCACAACTGCCTTGGTTTAAACAAGCGGTTGATCGCCATGAACACAGCATCTCTTGTGCCTTTTACTATGATTTCCCTATAGATCGCATCATTCAAAGCTATAAGTATGAGCAACAATTGCACTATCAAAATTTACTGGCACAGAGCCTTTTAAGCTTGCGCTTAGCTAGGGTTCAAGCCATCGTCCCCATGCCTATTTCAGTAGAACGCCTTAAAGACCGTGGGTATAACCAAATGCTGCTCGTTGCACACATGATGGCAAAGCAATTGCGCATCCCTGTTTGGCAACCAGTGATTCGTCAAGCACAGCACGCTCAAAAAGGTTTAAGTCGGCTAGAACGCCTAGAAAATATCGAACAGCAATTTATTATCAACCCAACCGAAAAACGCCGTTTCCGTAAAGTCCTCATCATTGATGATGTGGTGACCACGGGGAGTTCAATCCATGCATTAAGTGAGCTGTTACATCAGCTACATTGCACGCAGGTATATGCCGCATGCATTGCTGCGGCACAGCCTTAGTTTCAAACATCAACCACTAATAAAGAAACTGAGCAAGCGAAGCGGTTTAGCTTTCAGCAAGAGATCGCGCCTGCTGCTTCACCCAAGGAATCACCACCTCACGTGTTAAAGGTGCAAGTTTTGTTTGTGTATCATCCAAGCTGACCCATTGCATCGCTGCAATTTCCGCATCAATTTTCGGTTCACCTTGCAACTGGACCAGATAGACATAACTCACCAGTAGATGATCGACTTCGTTCGCAGCAGCCGTTTCAAAACGACCAATGAATTGCTCAATCTGCGCAGCGCAGCCAATTTCTTCCTGAATTTCACGCAGCATGGTGATTTCAGGAGCTTCATTGGGTTCTAATTTTCCACCCACTTGCATAAAGAATGCCGTGTGTTTTTTACGAACCACTAAAAGTTCATACTGTTCATTTAAAATAATGGCTGCGGCAACGGTTATGATTTTCATCAATTTTGTTCCAAATCCGCAATAAAAGCTGTACGTTCAACCATGCCCCACTTCGGCTCTGGCGCAGTGAAATATTGAAACTTTTCAACAATCGTTTCAATATTATCTTCTGCAATTAAGCATTCGATAAAACGTGGATGGGTAAAGCCTTTTTCTGCAGTTGTTTTCAGAAAATTCAATAAATCGTCATAAAAACCATCTACATTGAGAAAGGCACATGGCTTTAAATGAATGCCCAATTGAGCCCACGTCCACTGCTCAAAAATTTCCTCTAAAGTCCCTGCTCCACCTGGAATCGCCACAAAACCATCCGAGAGTTCAGACATTTTGGTTTTCCGTTGTTGCATATTTTCTACCACATGCAATTCGGTTAAATCTGGATGTGCCAATTCTTTATCGACCAAGACTTTTGGAATCACCCCAATGACTTGCCCACCTGCACGCAAAGCACTATCTGCCACAACACCCATCAAACCTGAACGACCACCACCATAGACCAGTGTGATGCCTCGTGCCGCTAAATGACGACCGACTTTTTCAGCCACCTGTAAATAGGCAGGCTTGTTACCAAGGGCGGAACCACAGAAAATTGCGATAGATTTCATTTATAATCACCATCAGATCAGGAACGCTATGCTGGAAAAATCAACTTTAAACAGATTTTTTCATAAAATAAGCATTAGAACAGTGTTTTTCAGCAAATCCTTGTCTAAAATACACCCATTCATTTTTAACTTACTGCGCAAGGGGAAAAGACAACATGCTTGAAGCCTTTTACGCCACAGAGCGCGGTAGCCTGGAAGATGTCACCATCAATGGTGACTTCGATTTACATCAGGATTTAGTCTGGCTCGATCTCATTGCCCCGTCTCAGGAAGAGCAGCAATGGATTATGGATGCCTATGATCAAAATTTACCTACATTAAAATCATTAGAAGATATTTCGTCGAGTGCACGATTCTACCGTGATGACGACGGTATTTTGCACATCAGCACCTATTTTTTAACGAAAAATAAAAATTTTCAGGTCGATGGCGAACCCGAAGAAAATGCCAGCACCTTAGCTACCGTACAAACGGTTGCCTTTATTTTGCATAAAGAACGCTTATTCACTTTACGGGGTGAAAAGCTGGTGGCTTTCCGTGCCTTTCGTGCCCGCGCGCGTCGTAACGATTATGAAATTGACTATAAAGATCCAACTTGGATTTTATTGGGTCTTTTAGAAGCCAAACTCGATGAACTTGCGGATATCTTGGAAGATATCCACAAGGACTTAGAAAAGTATTCCACAGAAGTACTGAATAACCGTCATCGTGAGATGATTTTAGACTTAGATGACATGATTACCCGACTTGCGCATTTAGAAGATATGCTCGGGAAAGCTCAGCTGTGTCTGATCGACTTACGTCGTGTTCTCACCTTCCTGTCACGTCCTCGCGCATTGGGCAGTCATATTTATGATGCCGACATCCGAGAACTCAGCGAAGACGTACGCTCTCTTGTTGAGCATGATGCCTTCTTGTTCCAAAAGGTTCGATTCTTACTGGATACCACCTCTGGATTCATTAACACCGAACAGAATGATACGATTCGTCGATTCTCGATTTTACCAAGTATGCTTGCGCCACCGATGTTAGTGGCCAGTGTCTATGGGATGAACACCGACGTACTGCCATTCGCGCATGGTACAACCAGTTTTATCGTGGTCAGCTTAATCATCGTGGCATTCTTTATTGGCCCATTGATGTACTTCCGCTGGAAGAAATGGATTTAATCCGTTCCTATTGCGTAGACTTGCGAGAGTTTCTTATCCCGCTGAAATAAAAAAAGCACCTTACGGTGCTTTTTTTATTTAGATCAATTGCAAGTCATGCTCAAGATGACAAGCTTGAATAATCTTCATCATTTTTTCAGGGACTGCTTTAAACTGCAAACCTTGCGCTTTTGGCGTTTGACGTAACCAACGGACCAAAACAGCTAAAGCCAAAGTACTGCCATGCTCAAGCTCAGCAAGATTGACCACCAAGGGAAAAGCTTGCTGTTGTTGAATCAATTTCAAGCCGTCTTGATAGTACAATTCGGCATTGTTGTAATCGATTTTGCCTGAAACCATCAATTCTTGTTGATGAAGTTTAATCACACATCACCTATCTTATTTTTTCTTGTCCAATGCTGCGTCAGCATCAGGTTTGAAGTTCGCAATTGCTTTATCAATGTTACCGCCATTACGTTTTACAGTTGCCGCAAACTGATTACGGAATTGTAAGCCTAGGTCGATACCCGAAACGTTGATATTACGGATTTTCCATTGTGAACCTTTATCCGCCAACTGGAAAGAGACTGGAATTTTTTCACCGTTGTTATGGAAATCAATCGTTACAACAGGGTTCTTACTGTTCGACGCTCTATATGGACGCATGCTATACGTTTGGTTACTAAACTTGGCAAAAGCTGAACCATAGTTTTCGATCAGCGTTGCACGGAAGTTACGTTCAAACTGCGCACGTTGAGCCGCTGAGCTGTATTGATTCGTTGCATACGTACCCATCACGATACGTGTGAACGCTTGTGAATCGATATACGGGTCTAAGTTTTGACGAACAATCGTTTTCACAGCTGCAGGGTTATTTTGTAGTTTTGCGTGGTCTGCTTTTAAACGTGTAATGAGGCCATCAGCCACTTTTTTTACAAATGCAGGTGGTGCTTCGCTTGGAGCAGCAAAAGCTGTACCTGCCATCATAGTTGATAAGATACTTGCTGTAAGCGTATGTTTTAACAATGTGTTCACTTAATTTCTCCTAAAAATTATTCAACAAATGCAGGTTCTTCTGCCGTTGTTGTGTCAGCAGCTTCTGTTTTTTGTTCAGTATCTGCTGTGCTGTCAGATTTGTTCCCTGCACCACCGGTCACAAATTTAGACACCAAATCTTCGATTTCCATCGTACCTTGGGTATTACCAATTTGGTCACCACGTTTTAAGAAGTTGACACCACCACCCGGTACAATTTTCAAATATTTCTCACCCAATAAACCATTGGTTGCAACCATAATGTAAGCATCTTCATCGATATTGGTGATGGATTTCATGTTAGCAATCAGTTGCTGTTCCATTTCTTTTTGTTTCGCAGGTATTGCTGCTTCATAGTCTGATGTGTAACGCAGCTCTTCGAGTGCATTCTTTTGCACTTCTTTTAATTGTTCTGCGTTATAAGAGGTTAATGAGCCATCCATAATCAGATGTGCTGTCACTAAGCGCGTCACAGGATCGAGTTTCAATGATTCCACTTGACCGACTTTGACACCGCTTAAGGTGACTTTGGCACGGGGTTTAATCCCGTTTACATTTTCAAATGTCGCGGTCAATTCATAACTGTCTTCGATGTTATTGCCGACCAAACCACTCACACGCATCGCCAAGAAGAAAATAGCGATAGCAAAAAGAATGACAAAAAAACCAACGGCCAGTTCACTCGTACGTGATTTCATTAAATACCTCCGAACATGACCGCAGTCAACACGAAATCTGATCCTAAAACACACAACGAAGAATACACGACAGTACGTGTGGTCGACGTTGCAATACCTTCTGAAGTTGGGACACAGGCATAACCCTGATAGACCGCAATCCAAGTACAAATTAATGCAAAAACAAAACTTTTGATGATGGTGCCATTAAAGACGTCTTTAAAGAATTGCACACTGTTCTCGATGCCACTCCAATAAGAGCCTTCATCTGCACCTAGAAAATCAACACCCACCAATTTACCGCCCATGATGCCGACCGCAGCGAAAATCACCGACAACATTGGCAAGCTAAAAATACCGGCCCAAAGTCGAGGCGAGATCACTCGTTTTAAGGGATCGACCCCGATCATTTCCATACTCGACAACTGCTCAGTGGCTTTCATCAAACCAATTTCAGCCGTCAAAGCAGAACCTGCACGACCTGCAAAGAGTAAAGCCGCAACCACAGGTGCAAGTTCACGCAGTAACGTCAGTGCAACGGCGGTGCCGAGCATCGCTTCACTACCAAAGGTCGACAGAATGCTATACATCTGCAAACCCAGTACCGAGCCAATAAATAAGCCAGATACCACAATAATCAGTAATGAAAGCACACCAACACGGTACATCTGATAAATAAACAATTTCACGCCAAGTAAAGTCGGCATGGAAAAAAGAATCTGCAGCAACATAATGGTTGCTACGCCGATTCCTCGAACACGTTCAATGACGCGTCTACCTAATGCGGCAATAGCATTCATGAACGAACCTCATGATTTAAATAGGGCTGATGACTGAATTGATAATCGACCGGACCTTCTACCGAACCCGTCAAGAACTGCTTCACAAAAGGCGAAGCATGTGCTTTTAATTGCTCAGGTGTTCCCTCGCCCTGCACTTTCCCTTCAGCCACCACATAGATGTAATCTGCAATTGATAATGTTTCAGCCACATCATGCGAAACAATAATCGTGGTTAGATCTAAAGCTTCACGTAACGAACGAATCAAGCGAGTTAAAACCCCCATCACAATCGGGTCTTGCCCTGCAAAGGGTTCGTCATACATGATCAACTCAGGATCCAGTGCAATAGCTCGTGCCAAAGCCACACGACGATTCATACCACCTGAAAGTTCAGAGGGCATCATTTGTTCTGCACCACGTAAACCAACAGACTCTAATTTCAACGCAACAATTTCAGCGATCAAATGCTCTGGCAACTTGGTATGCGCACGAATTGGAAAGGCTACGTTTTCATACACCGACATATCGGTAAATAATGCGCCGCTCTGAAACAGCATCCCCATACGCGCACGCGCAGCGAAGAGTTCCTGACGTGACATCTGTGCAATGTCCTGCCCATCAAGCAACACTTCTCCATTATCGGGAGTCAATTGACCACCAATTAAACGGAGTAAAGTCGTTTTACCTGTACCAGATGGACCCATAATTGCAGTGATCTGACCACGACGAATTTTTAAACTGACATTGTCATAAATGACGCGCTCTCCTCGCTTAAAACTCAGGTTTTTCACTTCGATCAGTGCCTGAGTCTGAGAAGACGTTTGATTATTCATAGCTGAGGATTTTCCTGCATTTTTTTCAGCATGCATACTATAAAGGATTGAAGTTTAAAATGTTACCATTGCATGGGCGCATATCCCTGCATTCCATCAGGTAAATTGTTTTTTATTATTAATGCGATTTTATAGAGGGTGTTTTCAACCCAATAGAAGAATTTAGTTAAAATAATTGTATATATAGTAAACGATATTACACAATAAGAGTGTCAAACCGATATAAGGCATAAGTACCTCGATCATCACTGTACGCATATTTGCCAACGCGTTTCCGTTCATATTAATTATCATTAAACACATAAAGTTTGATCAAGTATACATTTTTCTGATTAAAAAGCTAATTTAAATCCATAAAAAAAACCGGTGTTTCCACCGGTTTTTCGATATTTCTCTCGAAATTCAATTAGTCATTGAATTTACGACGTGGACGGTCTTCACCGAAAGTGCGTTCGCCACGTAGTTTATCATCACCGAAACGTTTTGGACGGTCATCGCCGAAACGTTTTGGACGATCTTCACCAAATGAACGTTGAGGACGGTCACCGTTGAATTCACGACGTGGACGATCTTCACCAAATGAACGTTTTGGACGATCGCCATAACCTTCACGAGCTGGTTTATAATCTACACGGTTACCACGGTTGTCATCGTTAGAACGACGGTCAAAACCACCTTCACGACGTGGACGATCGCTGTTAAATTCGCGACGTGGACGATCTTCAAAACCGCCTTCACGACGTGGACGATCGTTGTTAAATTCGCGACGTGGACGATCTTCGAAACCGCCTTCACGACGTGGACGATCGTTGTTAAATTCGCGACGTGGACGATCTTCGAAACCGCCTTCACGACGTGGACGATCGTTGTTGTATTCGCGACGTGGACGATCTTCGCCACCGAATGAACGACGTTCGCCATCACGGTTGCCTTCACGACGTTTGAAGTTTGATTCACCTTCAAAACGACGACCGCCACCGAAACCACCACGACCACCGCGACCGCCATCACGACGACCACGACCGCCATCACGGCTACCACGTGCAGGAGGTGGAGATGGCTCAAGACCTTCAATTTCAGATACATTTAAACGTGCATCTAAGAAGTCTTCTAAAGCACGAATTTTACCGCGTTCACGGTAAGTCGCTAAAGTAATCGCGTTACCAGTACGGCCCGCACGACCTGTACGACCGATACGGTGTACATAGTCTTCGTTCTTCATTGGAAGACCGAAGTTAATTACGTGAGAAATAGTTGGTACGTCTAGACCACGTGCAGCAACGTCAGTCGCAACTAAGATTTTTGCACGACCTTCACGAATGCTACGTAAACGACGGTTACGTACAGTTTGTGGCATTGCACCATGAAGAGCGACAACTGAGTGACCTGCTTCTGCAAGTTCTTCAGCCAACATATCTGTATCTTCTTGAGTAGATGCGAATACAACTGCTTGATCTACAGACTCATCAGATAACCAGTGGGTCAAAAGTTTTTTCTTGTGTTCGAAACCGTCAGTCCAGTGAAGAGTCTGAGTAATGTCAGTATTTGTAGAGTGACCAGTTTCAATCGCAATACGCTGTGGATCATTCATCATGCGTTCTGCAAGTGTAATGATACGCGGCGCAAATGTTGCAGAGAACATTAATGTTTGTTTACGGTTAGCAGCCAAGTCGCTGATCGCTTCTAGGTCTTCAGAGAAACCTAAGTCAAGCATACGGTCAGCTTCGTCAACGATTAACGCATCAACGTTATCTAATTTAATTTGACGACGGTTAACCAAGTCAAGTAAACGACCTGGAGTCGCTACGACAACTTGTGCACCTTTAAGCTGTTGGATTTGTTTACCGAAAGGCATACCACCCATAATTGCAGCAATACGAACACCTTTCATGTGACGTACTAAAGCAATTGCGTCTTGGCTCACCTGTTGAGCCAATTCACGTGTAGGGCAAAGTACAAGAATAGACGGTGCAGTTACCGCTTTCATGCGCTCTTTGAAAGACATCAATGTGTCTTGACCAGCCAAAGCATTCACAGTTGGGAGTAAGAATGCAGCAGTTTTACCAGAACCAGTTTGGCTTGATACAAGAAGGTCTTTACCTTCTAATGCAGCTGGAATTGATTGTTCTTGCACTGGAGTCGGAGTAGTAAAACCTAGACCTTGTAATGCTAGTTGTAACGACTCATGTAAAGGAAAATCAGCAAAAGTTTTGCTCATAGAGTATTTCACCCCAAAAATGGGTGCTCCATTAAAAATATAAATTCAGATGGACATCGGCAAAAAGCGGCACAGCAAAAGACGCTGAAAATATAGAATCAGCGGCGATCCGAGAACGACGATGCGTATAACGCACACATGATTACAGCCGCAACCTGAAGGAATCGCTTAGCGATTGGGTGGGGCGCGAAATATCGTCCTCTCTTTGGACCGGAACGCGCATACACAATGATAGAAGAGAATGTTCAGGTAATGAACGAAATTTAGTGCGTGCGGGGATTATAGCAGAAAGTTTTTAAATGTCACCTGTTTTAGTCAACTTCAGAATATTTTTTGTAAGAAGCTTTAAATTATAGATGTTTAAGCTATTATTTTTGACCGATTAGACAAAAATAAAGCCCTCATAAAGAGGGCTTTATTTCATTATTCTGTCAATAAACTCGAACTAAGCGTTCTATTATTTAGCAGCTTCACCCCAAGCTGGAACAACAGCTTGCATAAGTGGTTTAAGCATTTTCATAGAACATGCAAGTACTTGACCATTGTCCATTGAGTCGTTACCACCACGAGCATCAACCACAGTACCACCCGCTTCTTTCACAATAAGTTCGCCTGCAGCGATGTCCCATGGTTTCAAACCAAGTTCGAAATAACCATCGAAACGACCTGCAGCAACATATGCTAGATCAAGAGCAGCAGAACCTGAACGACGGTATTGAGCACCGGCTTCAGTCACATTTAACAATGAGTTGAAATGGTTTTTCGCATAAGAAACCACTTCGCCATTACGAATTTTACGATACGCATGACCCACTGAAAGGAAAGTGTTTTCTAAGCTGTCTTTTACATTTACACGAATACGGCGTTGGTTCATCATCGCACCGCGACCACGGCTTGCAGAGAACAACTCATCTTTCACAGGGTCATAAATAACACCGTGTTGAGTTACACCTTTATGTTGAACTGCGATAGAGATACAGAAATGTGGAACACCATTAACGAAGTTTAATGTGCCATCAAGTGGGTCGATGATCCAACACCAATCAGCGTCGTGACCTTTGCCTTCTTGAAGACCAAACTCTTCGCCTAGGAAACTGTGATTTTTATAGCTTTTACGTAGGGTATCGATAGTCAATTGTTCCAAATAACGGTCTACACGCGTTACTGGACCATCAATTCCTTTTTCTTCGACTTGTAGATCGAGTTTATGACGATTTTGATGCGCTTTTAAAAGCTCTTGACCAACTAATTGAGCCGCACGCGCAGCCATAACCACCATAGGTTCCATTGAACACCCACTACAAATTTGAAGATACTGATAAAGAATAATGCATAAAAGCCCTTATATCTTATCAAATATAAGGGCTTTTAGGGAAAAAATGTTTCTAAAAATTAGAAATTCAACAAACCACTGTTTGCTTATGTTTTAGCCAGCTCTGTGTCACTGAAGCGCCAATGCCTTCAGCATCCAGTCCAGCCTGATGCAACATTTGAGCATGTGTTGCTTGATGCATGAACTCGTCAGCCAAACCTAAATTCAGCACAGGCTTAACCACGCCTGCTTGGGCTAAATATTCATTTACTGCACTGCCCGCACCCGCCATGACTGCATGCTCTTCAACTGTCACAAATAGTTGCGTACTTGCTGCGATTTGATCGATCAACTGTGTATCTAATGGCTTCACGAAGCGCATATTAATCACACGTACAGCCACATCTAGCTTTGTCGCTAAAGCCTGCCCTGCCTCTAGTGCCGCTTGAACACGACTACCAAAAGCCAGTATAGAAATGGTGTCATCTTGCTGATCATTGAAGTTTGCAACAATTTCACCACGGCCAATTTCAAGCTCAATCATCTCTTGCTGAATCTCAACACCCAGTCCATTACCACGTGGGTAACGTACCGCCGCTGGGCCTTTATACAAATAAGCCGTATGCAACATTTGACGACATTCATTTTCGTCTTTCGGCGCCATGATCACCATGTTTGGCACGGTACGCATAAAGGCATAATCATATGCACCGGCATGCGTTGGGCCATCTTCACCAACCAAACCTGCACGGTCGATACCAAATGTCACGTCGAGATTTTGCAAAGCAACGTCATGAATCAGTTGGTCATAACCACGTTGTAAGAAGGTTGAATAGATTGCAACAACCGGTTTTACCCCTTCACAGGCCATACCCGCAGCCAAAGTCACCGCATGTTGTTCTGCAATGGCAACATCAAAGAAACGCTCAGGGAACTGCTTGGCAAATTGCACCATGCCTGAGCCTTCACACATCGCAGGAGTAATCGCCAATAAACGATCATCCTGTGCAGCTTCATCACATAACCACTGACCAAAAACATCTGAATATTTCGGTGCAGTTGCCACTGCAGCAGGTGCATTCACTTTACTGATGGCATGGTATTTGATTTGATCTGCTTCGGCAGGTGCAAAGCCTTTACCTTTTTTGGTATAGACATGCACTAAACGTGGGCCTCTGCGTTTTTTTAAGGCTTCAAACACATGTGTCAATTGTTCAACATCGTGCCCATCAAAAGGACCAAAGTAGTCAAAGCCAATGGCTTTAAATAGGTTGTCTGCAGCATCGGTCGCAGCACAATGTAGGCGTGAGTTATACGCCCATTCAGGATGAGGTTGAATATAGGCTTCGCCATTTTCAGAAATATTCACCGATTGACCACTTTCCCAAATCGCAGCCAAATGCTTAGCAAAACCACCAGTACTGCATGAGATCGACATATCGTTGTCGTTCAATACCACCATGAGGTCAGCATTGTGTGCCACCGCATCGTTCATGGCTTCAAAAGCCATGCCCGCTGTCATCGCGCCATCACCCACGATTGCAACCACATGACAGGGATCTTGCTTGAAGCGACGTGCCAATGACATCCCAAGACCAGCAGAAATCGCTGTTGATGAATGGCCTACACCAAAGGTGTCAAATTCAGATTCTTCACGGGCAGGAAACGCAGCCAAACCATCTTTGGCACGAATCGTCACTAATTGTTCACGACGACCAGTTAAGGCTTTATGCGGATAGGCTTGATGACCCACATCCCAAATCAGACGATCTCGTGGCGTATCAAAACAGTAATGCAATGCCACGGTTAATTCGATCACCCCAAGATTGGCACCAAAATGCCCACCACTTTGTCCGGCCGCATACAAAATAAATTGACGTAACTCATCCGCCACTTGCTCTAATTGGCTGCGCTCGAGTAAACGAAGTTGTTGAGGATGGTTAATCGTATCCAGCAACGGTGTTACAGGGCGTTGAAATGGTATTTCTTTATACAGCATAATGTGGCAAAGCCTTCTAAAGCCTGGCAAATTCCTAAGCTCGGTCTAAATGGGTAACTCGATCATATCGTCGAATTGTATCACCTTACAATCAGCCAAACTTGTAGCGATGTAATTTTTAGCAATGATCTCGTTGGGGAGATTTTGAATGAGTCAGATTATCCTGAATAATCTTCCTATTTATCAACTATTATCGTTCGCTTTATACAAAAAAGAAAATGTTCTGCATAAATTCGTCGTTGCAATTCTACCAATGTCCAAGCATTACGCTATACTTTAGCCAATTTATAATCGAATAAACGGGTTAAGCAGTGCCTATAGAATTTGTCGCAACGTCAAGATTACCGACCGCTTTTGGTGAATTCAATATTACGGTTTTTCAGGATCCTGAAACCGGTGAAGAACACGTCGCACTCTCTAAAGGACTAGAACAAGCTCCCACTGAACCTGTTTTAGTTCGTATCCACTCCGAATGCCTCACCGGTGATGCCTTCGCTTCACTCAAATGTGACTGTGGCCCACAGCTTCAAGCCACCCAAAAATTAATTAATGATGCAGGTCAAGGGGTGATTTTATATTTACGCCAAGAAGGTCGTGGTATTGGCTTGACCAATAAAATTCGTGCTTACGCCCTACAAGACCAAGGCCATGACACAGTCGATGCCAATTTATTATTGGATCTTCCTGCCGATGCACGTCGTTATGATATGTGTCCTATCATGTTGAATCATCTCAACATTACTGCGGTGCGTCTCATTACCAATAACCCGTTAAAAATTGAAGCGCTACAAGAGCAAGGCGTGAATGTCGTTGATCGCGTTCCGCTGACTGTGGGTTTAAATCCCTTTAACGAACAATATTTAAAAACCAAACATGATCGTATGTCGCATATGTATCAAAAGGACGATTTTTAAAAATCCTTTAAATTCTCCATAAATTAATCCCTCCAAACCTCCCTTTACAAAAGGGAGGCTTCCCCCTCTTTATTAAAGAGGGGTTAGGGGAGATTCAAATCGTCATCGAAAAAATACGATTTTCAGGAACACGACGTTTTAATCGTAAATCAAAAGCCATGCAGATATTACGGACAAAAGGCTTGCCTGCATCACTCACCTGAATGTGCTGATCAAAAATCTCGAGCAAGCCATCTTCTTGCATTTCAGCCAATTGCGCTAATACGTCATCAAGCTCAGGAAATTGCATTTCTGGACCTGCCCAAGAAGTTTGGAAGGTACACATCAAATTGAGAATATGTTTACGAATGATTAAGTCCTCATCTGTCAGCACATGCCCCCGATAGACTGGAATTTCATTCACTTCTAAACGTGCATAATAGTCTTCAATTTTCTTTTCATTTTGTGCAAAGCTGTACCAACTATCACTGATCGAAGATAAGCCGAGACCAATCATCACTTGGGTTTTCGATGCGGTATAGCCCATAAAATTACGGTGCAAACTGCCCTGCTGAAAAGCTTGATACATCGGATCTTGGGTTAATGCAAAATGATCCATCCCAATTTCATGATAGCCTTGCGCCAGTAGCTGTTTTTTACCTTCTTCATAGCATTGACGCTTTAAATCATCTTTCGGGACATCGGCATCTTTAAAACCACGCTGACCATTGCCCTTAATCCATGGTACATGTGCATAGCTATAAAAGGCTAAACGATCTGGCATCAAACGATTGGTCTGTTCAATGGTATGCAACACGTCGTTTAAATCCTGAAATGGCAAACCAAAAACCAAGTCATGCGAAATAGAGGTATAGCCAATATCACGTGCCCACTGTGTCACTTGTTCAACATGTGCAAAGGGCTGAATACGGTGAATGGCTTTTTGCACCTTCTCATTATAATCCTGCACTCCATAACTTACGCGTCGAAAACCAACATCATACAAAGCTTGTAAATGCTCACGTGTGGTATTGTTCGGATGCCCTTCAAAGCTAAATTCATGTGCATCAGCAATATCAGCATGCACTAGAATGCCTTGAATCAACTGGGTGAGATGCTCAGGAGAAAAGAAAGTAGGCGTTCCCCCGCCCAAATGAATTTCTTTAATTATTGGCCGGTCGACCAAGAGCTGACAATATAAGTCCCATTCTTTCAGCACCGCCTGAATATAAGGCAGCTCCATCTCATGTTTTTTCGTGACTTTTTTATGGCAACCACAAAACGTACATAAGCTTTCACAAAATGGTAGATGGATGTACAGACTGATGCCTTCGCTGTGATTAGTCTCATCAAATGAACGCTTCAATCCCTGTTTCCACTGTTGCAATGAAAATTCAGCTTCCTCCCAATACGGCACGGTTGGATAACTGGTATAGCGTGGACCCGGTACATTGTATTTTTGAATTAAAGAACTCGCCTGCTGAGACATCGATGCACCATTTCAATCAATGAGATTCAATTTAAATCTACCTGATGATTATTGTGCTGAGCTTCAGAAGTGAATTCAACCTAGCAAATTTGTCGGAATAGTCCCAATTTTGGCCTGAGTACTTCTGCTCACTACGCAGGAACTTTTGGTTTAATCACTAGATTTCCAGATTTAAAGTAAAGAGCCGATGCTGAGTATCGGGAAAAATGCCTTAAGTTTTCACCTAATTTATGCTTTGATGACACTTATCTTTAAATTATTTTAATAAAGGTCACCATGCAGAATCCAACTTCAGCCGATATACAACGTGTAGATGAATTCCTTCGCGATTTACAGGCACAGATTTGTGCCGCATTGGAACAGCAAGAACGTGCTGGTGGCGGAAGTGCCGAATTTGCGATCGATGACTGGGAACGCCCTGAAGGTGGTGGTGGTCGCTCACGTGTTCTTCAAAATGGAACGGTGATTGAAAAAGGTGGTGTGATGTTCTCGCACATCAACATTTCAAAATTACCAGCCTCAGCGACTGAACGCCATCCCGCTATTGCAGGTGCAAAAGCGCAAGCCATGGGCGTGTCACTGGTGATTCACCCGAAAAACCCCAACGTCCCGACCTCACATGCCAATGTGCGTTTATTTGTTGCCGAAAAAGAAGGCCAAGATCCGATTTGGTGGTTTGGCGGTGGTTTTGACCTCACTCCATTTTATCCAAATGATGAAGATGTCTTGTCTTGGCATCAAACTGCCCATGATCTTTGTGCCCCATTTAGCGATACGCTCTATGATGAACATAAAAAATGGTGTGATGACTATTTCTATCTAAAACACCGTGATGAACAACGTGGTGTGGGTGGTTTATTCTTTGACGACCTCAACCAATGGGACTTTGAAACCTGTTTCAAATATATGCAGGCCGTGGGTAATGGTTATTTAGAGGCGATTTTACCGATCTTCCAAAGAAACCAAGACAAAGCCTATACCGAAGCACAACGAGACTTCCAACTTTACCGTCGTGGTCGTTACGTTGAATATAACCTTGTCTATGACCGCGGCACCTTATTTGGCTTGCAAACTGGTGGACGTATTGAATCCATTTTAGTGAGTATGCCACCTTTGGCAGGCTGGTCATATCGTCCTGAATGGGAAGAAAATTCTGCTGAAAAAAGACTGACTGACTTTTATTTAAAACCGCAAGATTGGCTTAATATATTGAAATAAAACGGATAAACATGTATTTACCCCTGTCCGTCAGGGGCTTTTTATTGCCTGAGGATTAGAGTATTCATTTGTATGTAATATCTTGATGCATAAATAAATTTTTTAAGCATTTACTTTGTAATCATATTGCTCAACAATGACACATCTTTTAAACAGCTTTAAGCTATGTCATTGCACAATGTGTCAATAAACTCATGGCTGTAATTTTCTTGTACGGAGTACAACGCACATGACACATCAAACACTCAATAAAAAAGCAGTCAGTCTTACTGCCTTGGTGTTTTGGAGCTTTGCTGTTGTGCTGATCAGCGCTATCAGTACTAATATTTTTTCCGAAACGTCTTTGAATGATAATTTGGCTATTGGCTTCATGGTGGTTGCCTTGATTGGTTTAGTCATCAGTGCAGCGAGCATCTTGATTCAAAGCGTCCTAGATATTTGTAATCCTTAATTTTCCGCCTTTATTTCACGATTTTAAGACTGCCCGAACTTTAGCCATCCTCGGTTTTGGCGTATATTGTCTGCTCTTTCACATCTACATGGACGCTGTGCAATGAGCAAACAATTTGCCGTGATTGGCAACCCGATTGAACAATCACGCTCACCTGAACTTCATCATGCCTTCGCTGAAAAAACAGGCCTCGACATTCAGTACAGCAAACGACTTGCGCCACTCGATGGTTTTCAGCACAGCGTCGAATCCTTCTTTGCCGAAGGTGGCATCGGTATGAATGTCACTGTTCCGTTTAAAGAACAAGCCTATGCACAATGTGCCGTCCTTACTGAACGTGCCAAAATTGCAGGTGCGGTCAATACACTATGGATGCAAGATGGCACACTCCATGGCGATAATACCGATGGACAAGGCCTAGTCGATGCCATTCATGCCTTAGATTGGAATTTAGAACAGAGCGATATATTGATCATTGGTGCAGGTGGTGCAACACGTGGCGTGATTTATCCGCTGGTACAAGCTGGGGCTAAAAAAATCGTCATTGCCAACCGTACTTTAGCGCGTGCTGAACAATTGGTCGCTGACTTAAAAACTGCTGTCCCCAATGCCGAACTTGCAGCCATTGCCCTCACTGACTTAGCAGGTCAATTTGATCTGGTGATTAATGCCACATCGGCAAGCTTAACGGGTGATCCGCTAATTTTGCCTGAAGCATTACAATTCACGCACGCCTATGAAATGGCCTATGGCAAGCCGTCGACATTTTTGGATCAAGCCAAAGCACGCCATGTTCCAACCTCAGAAGGTTTTGGCATGTTGGTTGGTCAAGCGATCGAATCTTTTTCCATTTGGAATGGCGTCAAACCTGATCTAAAAGACTTTCTATAATTCAAAATGATTTGCTCAATTTACTTTCAGAGCAGTCGAAACACCTAAAAAAAGAACCTCGATTGAGGTTCTTTTTTTATCCAACTTAGTTCTTGTGTTTTTGTATCGCCTTATAAGTCTCATAATAAGCCGATTGGCTGAACAACTCTTCGTGTTCTGCTGTTAGGCCTTGTAATGACGCTTCTGATAATTTTCCTTTGATATCATCAGCAAAGGCTTGCGCATAGATTTTTGATGCTTTCACCAAATGTGCTTTTTCAGTTCCTTCCAGTTCATAACTGGCTAAAAAGTTTTGTTGATATAAATGTGCAAAAATCGCCTGATCAGTCTTATAGGTTTTTTGCAATTGTTTCCACTCAACCTGAGCTTTGTACTCACCAATCCCCGACTGCACATAATGATTGACTGAAGAACCTAAGTCATCAAAGTCTTGATAGCGATGCAAAGCATGCTTATCACGTAATTGATTTAAACGTTTCAGCGCATTGCCTGTTGGCTCTTTTAAGCCATCAACAAATCGATATGCATAAACTTCAGCAATTTCATTCAAATCATTGGCTGAGTAATAACGCACATACTGAGCGCGATAGTTAGCAAATGCCACGACAAATGCCGCTTGATAAGCTTTCACTTCAGATTGATGGCGCTTATAACTTTGCAAAGCCACAGTACTTAGATATTCAGGAAGTTCGATTTCTTCATTTGCAGCACGGACATCATCAACCGAGGCAGTTTCTGCTTCAACAAGCAGAGGATCATTTCCCGTGATTGGCGCAAGCAGGCCTTTCAACATATTTTCAAAGAGTGAATCTTTACTGACTTCCTCAATGGATTTTGCCTGTTTCATGGCTTGACGATTAATTGGAGTCGCATTGCCATAATTCAAGATTTGGTTGCTACTTTTCAGCTTTAATTGACCTAAACGTGGCTCATTAAAGGCCAATTGATAGTCCATTGCTTGGACTCGGCCTTTGTGATCTAAGCCTACATCCATCACGACATTCGAAGATGATTTATCCTGTGCATTCAGCACCTGCGCAATTTCAACTTGATGCTTTTGCCATAATTGCTGGAATTGTTGGACATCGACAAGTTGTTCACTTTGATATTGCTGGAATACCGGCTTTAACTGTTCAACAGCGTCCGAAATCTCTGAATCTGTATTGGATGCGTCCGCAGCAGAGGCCGATGGTACAGAATCTTCTTGCAGCGGTATCACCCGAACATCTTGATAATCCTGACACAGTGTGACTTTACCAATCGGCACCTGTTTGGTGTTCATCAAGGCCTGACAGACTTCTTCAGATAAATTCGCTGTTTCATCATCTTCTTCGGAAACCGCATAAGCTTCGGTTACTTCAGTATCCGAACTATAGGTTTCTTCGTCATCAGCCGCGGTCGCCTCCGCATATGCACTTGCAGTATCGATCGCGTATTCAGCAGATTCAGCGGCAGAAGACGTTTGTTCTTCTTCAGTTTCGTGTTGGTGATACATCAGGCCATGCATTTTCGCATTGAGCAGCTCATTCACACGTTCAACAGATGCATAAGCCGCATCATAGTCTTCATCCTCAGCTGCTGCCGCTACTGCAGTCCCTCCCGCCGCTTCAGCCGCAGCCATCGCCTCTTCGGAAGCACTGTGATGCACAGCAGCGTCCACAGATTCATCTTGCTCAGCGTCACTATTACGCTGACCTTTGATTTGCGTGGTGTAATAGTTGGCGTTCACAAAATCAAAAAGTTCAAGCTGGGTGTAAAGCGCATCGAGATCACCCACATAGCGGATTTTTTTAGTCAGCCCTGCATTTTTTTCATCACGTGTTAAAGCAATATTTTGCACTTGATTCGGCTCTGCCAAGACATAGGGCAAAGCATTCATCTGTTTTAAATAGTCAGCAAATTTTTTCAAATCGTACTGAGCAATCGTCTCTTTATGTTTTGAAAAATCCACATAAGCCAAGCTGCTTTGGCTTTCGCGATTCACCATAAACGGCATGAACGCAAAGTAGTTGGTATAAAATTTATGTTGATTAAAATCAATGATCATCGGCAACTGTGCATTCACCTGCAAGGTCGGTTTTTGATAACTCAATTGCAAGGTTAAGGCAGCAAGTTTTTCTCTAAAATGTACTGAACCGCTATAGCTAAACTGTAAATCATTCAATACATTCAGCAGTGATTGAGCAATTTTAGATTGCGGAGAAACGCCATCCTCTTCATCGCTATAGCGCGCTGATGGTGGGATCGATTCATTGGCAATGGCTTGATAGAGCTGTTTCTTTTCTTTTTGGCTAAACGGAATATTTTGGGTTTTAATCAACTGATCCAGTTGTTTTTTAAGTTTAGGATCCAGCTCTGGCTGTGTGCTTATCGCAGGCTTTGACTTGGTTTCAGGCTTTTTTTCATCGAACTGAAGATCTGTCTGAATTGAAAATTGCCCTTTCATGTCATAACTGGCATTTTCAAACATTGCGTTTAAGCCTTGAGTGGCTTGTTGCCCGAGAGACTGATCCGTTGAATTGGTTTTTATGACATGTTGAGCACACCCAGTAATACTCAAACCCAGTAAACAAAGTGTTATATATTTTAATCGCATAATTGTACGAAAGACCTAAGTTCTTTATGATTTATTAAAAGAAAAAAATGATCAAAAGATCAACATCAAGTCTATCAGAAGTTTATTTTTCACATGTTGGTTAAATATTACAATTCGCCTTTCTGACATTTTTTAAGGGCGTATTCATCAATGTTTTTTAGATGAAATTATGAATAATCAAATCATCAATACAGATAATCCAAAAAAATTTAGATATTAGGATTAAGACTATGCCTGCATATAAAGCGCCTTTACACGATATTCGTTTCTTAATGAATGAAGTGCTCGATTACCCAGCACATTACAAAACTTTGTCTAATGGTGAAGCTGCTGATGCAGACACTGTCGACATGATTTTAGAAGGTGCAGCGGATTTTTGTGAAAACATCCTTTCGCCTTTGAACCAAACGGGTGATGAAGAAGGCTGTCATTTTGAAAATGGTGATGTGAAAACACCAAAAGGGTTTAAAGAAGCCTATGACCAATTTGTACAGGGTGGCTGGCAAGGTCTGTCTTTCCCTGAAGAATTTGGCGGTCAAAACTTGCCACAGTCGTTGAATCTCATCAAATCTGAAATGATGGGTACAGCAAACTGGTCATTCCAAATGTATCCGGGTCTCAGCGTAGGTTGTATCAACACCATTCTACAATTTGGTTCAGAAGAACAGAAAAACCAATATTTACCGAACCTTGTTGCTGGAACTTGGTCAGGCACCATGTGCTTAACTGAACCTCAATGCGGTACCGACTTAGGTCAGGTAAAAACCAAAGCGGAACCTCAAGCTGATGGTAGCTATGCAATTTCTGGTACAAAAATCTTCATCTCTGCGGGTGAGCATGATTTAACAGAGAACATCGTACATATCGTTCTTGCACGTCTTCCAGATGCACCTGCGGGCACCAAAGGCATTTCATTGTTCATCGTTCCAAAATTCCTTGTGAATGCAGACGGTTCAGTGGGCGAACGCAACCCTGTGACTTGTGGTTCGATTGAACACAAAATGGGGATCCGTGCTTCAGCAACAGCTGTGTTGAACTTTGACAATGCGATTGGTTACTTGATCGGTGAAAAACACAAAGGCCTACACGCAATGTTCACCTTCATGAACACTGCACGTATTGGTACAGCGATCCAAGGTATTGCACATGCTGAATTGGCATTCCAAGGCGCTCTTCCATATGCCAAAGAACGTATGTCTATGCGCGCACTTTCAGGTAAAAAAGATCCTGAAAAAGTAGCCGATGCGATTATTCACCATGCAGACGTACGTCGTATGCTTTTAACTCAAAAAGCGATCGCTGAAGGCGGCCGTTCAATGATTTACTATGCAGCTCAAATTGCGGACAAAATGACTGATGCTTTAACCCGCGGTGATACAGCAGCGTTTGAAGCACATGATGACCACTTAGGCTTCTACACCCCGATTCTCAAAGGTTTCTTAACCGAAATGGGTTATGAAGCTGCAAACCATGGTATGCAAGTATACGGAGGTCATGGTTATATTAAAGAATGGGGCATGGAACAAATTGTTCGTGACTCACGTATCTCTACTCTCTACGAAGGCACAACCGGTGTTCAAGCACTAGACTTGATTGGTCGTAAAGTTCTGCTGACCTCTAAAGGTAAAGTGATTCGTGACTACACAGCTGAAATCTTGAAGTTCTGTGGTCAACATGCACGTAACAAATACATGCGTCGTTTTGCGTGGGACTTAACGAAGCTTTGCGCACAGTGGAATGCATTAACGGTTCGTATCATGCTTGCAGCACGTAAAGACCGTGACATCGTATCTTCTGCTTCTGTCGATTTCTTAATGTTCTCTGGCTACGTGATGATGGCTTATTTCTGGGCACAACAAGCTGCCGTAGCTTCTGAAAAATTAGCAGAAGGCAATGGTGCAGAAGTTCCTGAGTTCTATAAAGCAAAAATCAAAGTGGCTGACTTCTACTTTGAACGTCTATTACCACGCTCACAAGGTCACGCTGAAGCAATGGTTAACCCATCGAAGACCATGACTTCTTTGGCTCCTGAACACTTTAGCTTTGACTACTAAGCTTTAAACCGAGTTAAATGACTCTATAAAAAGACCGCTTCGGCGGTCTTTTTTGTCTTCTCTTTTAATTTTGATCTATAGGAATTACGAGTAGTATTCTTAATTTCTTCATGAGGTAATAACAATGTATAAAGATGAACTTTATATGGAGAAATTTTGTTGTATTTTTCAACAAAAATAGAACACCTTATCGCTAAAACATAATTTTATTTAATAAATATTAAATACTTAAAGTAAATTTAACTCCATAATTTTAGCTTTACATTTGTATCTCATACAACTTCATATCTTCTGCATAGCCTCCCCCTATGATGACTTCATTGATTCATAGAGAGCGTAACCATGAAAAAATTGATGTCTTCATTGATGATTGGTCTGATTGCAACAACTGCGACAATGTCCGCTATGGCAGCGCCTGCATTCGATCATAAAAATCCACCACCTGCTGCACACTTCGATAAAAAACCTGTACCACCTAAAGCAACACATCACAAATCTGCTGGGCCCCACATGGTGAACAAAGAACATCAACAAGCTCATGCGAAATTTGCCAAACAAAACCATAAGGCCACAGCATTTAAAGCCAATCAACACAAACCTGTACCGCAGCATAAATTACCCCCTATGCCACCGAAACATCGTTAAGTTAAACTCAAAAAAAGACCGCGAATGCGGTCTTTTTTAATCTTTACTTTGCTTTATCAGCAATAAATTCTTTGATCTCTATGGGTTTATCTTTCACCAACTCAACTGTCCCTTCATTCACACCATTAAAGTTTTTAAAATGAATAGAAACGCCTTGTTCATTGGCAAGTCGTACACCACTTCCAGAAACCGCTCGTTTCAACTCATAAACCCGATCAGAATTATCCGTCAATTGTGCAGTTTCAAAATTATCTTTGGTTTTTAGCTCAATCGTCAGATCTTGCGGCCCAGTAAAATGAATAACTTGCTCGTCCTGAGCAATAGCAATGTCATTCGACGGAGTAGTTGCTGACGCTGGTTCAGTTGATACCGTGTTTTCTACTGTAGCCTTTTTATCTGCACAACCAATCAAAGCTAAACTGAATACTGCAGCACTTAAAATATATTTCATTTTTAGGATAGTCCTTCTTGTAATATGTATTGGATTATTACAGGTCTAATTTTACAAATTGGACGCAAACTACATTAGAAATATAAAAATTTACGTGCTTTTTAAATTAAAAAAACAATTTTTCAATAGCATTCATTACAAAAACTCTTCCAACACTGAGTTTAAAAAGATATGCCCCTGTTCAGTACAAGACAAACGCGCAGGATCATTCACCATCAATTGACGCTGACGTAATGAAGCCAATAATTCAGAGATTGGCGCTAAACTCTCACCCGTTCTCTGCGTATACAAACTTGCATCTACACCATGATTTAGCCGTAAAGCATTCATCATAAATTCAAAAGGCATATCTTCTGACTCAATGCGTTTAAACTGAAGATTCTCCGCTGGGACTTTGGCTAAATAGTCTTTTGGCAGGCGGGTTTTTTGGAAACGATACACCCCATCAGGCTGGGTCACTTTGCCATGTGCGCCTGCACCAATCGCCAAATAATCGCCAAACTGCCAGTAATTTAAATTATGTGCAGACGGCTTTTCTTTACGCCATGCCGACACTTCATAATTGATAAAGCCTTGTGCTGTTAAATAGGCTTCGCCCTGTGCTTGAATCTCTTCAAGCACATCATCGACAGGCAGAATCGGCTGGGTGCGGAAAAAGACCGTATTCGGCTCAATCGTCAACTGATACCACGACACATGCGTTGCGCCATTTTCCACAGCCAATTTCAAATCCAAAAGCGCTTGCTCAATGGTTTGTTCAGGCAGGCCATGCATCAAATCGACATTCACCCGTTCAAAACCTGCTTCCCGTGCATGCTGAATGGCAGAAATCGCATCATCATTCGAGTGAATCCGCCCCAGTTTTTTCAGCTGCTCAGTATTAAAACTTTGCACCCCAATGGATAAACGATTGATCCCTGCCTCTAAATAACCGGCAAAAGGATCGTGCTCAACCGTACCGGGATTGGCTTCCAAGGTGATTTCACAGCCCGCTTCAAATGGCACTAACGCTTTGAGTTGAGCAAATAACCATTGATAGCCTTTGGATGAAATGAGCGATGGTGTACCCCCACCAATAAATACACTATGAATCAAGCGACCCTGAGCAAAATCGACTTGGGTTTTAAAGTCTTCAACCAACGCCTGTAAATATTCTTGTTCTAAGTCTAAAGACAATTCACCATTCGGCACCGCATGCGAATTAAAGTCACAGTATGGACATTTGCGCACACACCACGGCATATGAATGTATAAAGATAACGGAACAACTGCAGGATTTAATTCAGCCAAGGAAAATGCTCAAAAGGAACAAAAGAAGTAAGCGCATTTTAACATGACTGCATCAGAGCGCTTATGAAAACTCATCCACAATACAGTAGACTAATAAAATTAAGAAGAATTAGATGATTAGAAGATGAAAATAAGCAGCCATTTATTGTACTTACTGCCGCTCGCGATGGGTGTTGGTATCGCCATGACCATTCAAACAGCGATCAACAGCCAATTGCGTGAATATTTATATTCACCGCTGCAAGCTGCCCTTTTTTCTTTTTTGGTTGGTACAATAGTCCTCGCCTTTATGGTGTTTTTTCAATCGGCCGAAAAACCGGACTTTGCAAGTTTTGCTCAAATCCCTTGGTATTTATGGTTGGGGGGATGTTTGGGTGTTTATGCCATCAGTATCAGTATTTATACCGCACCGAAACTGGGTTTTTTATCCCTCTCCGGTCTGATTATTTTTGGACAGATCTTAATGTCGATGGTATTTGACCATTTTGGCTTGCTCGGCACTGAAAAAACCCCGATTAACTGGCAACGCTTATTGGGTGGCGTGGTGATTTTTATTGGTGTGCTTCTCACTTTCCAACGCTAAGACCTCATTCCTAAGCACCTCACAAGAAATGAGTACATTCTGTGTCTACTGTCACGGCTGTAACAAGCAGCAAGTATGAATTAAAACAACTGTTTCATTTAATGATCCCGATATTGATCACGCAGTTTGCGCAAGCGGGATTTGGTCTCATTGATACCATCATGGCTGGACACATGTCCGCCAATGACCTTGCAGCCATTGCGGTCGGGGTCGGCTTATGGATACCAGTCATGCTGCTGTTCAGCGGCATTATGATTGCCACCACCCCATTGGTTGCCGAAGCCAATGGTGCTCGGACGCCTGAAAAAATTGCCACCATCGCCCGTCAGTCTTTGTGGGTTGCGTTGTTTCTTGGCATTATCGCTGCACTGGTTTTACAGGCAATGCCGCTTTTACTTCCTGTACTTGGTGTACCTGAGGCCTTGCTTCCCAAAGCCAGTTTATTTCTACATGCGATTAGTTTAGGTATGCCTGCTGTCACCATGTACGCAGCTTTACGTGGTTACTCAGAAGCATTGGGGCATCCGCGTCCAGTCACTGTGCTGAGTCTATTGGCCTTATTGGTGTTAATTCCACTGAACTTTATTTTTATGTATGGTTTAGGCCCAGTCCCTGAATTAGGTTCTGCAGGATGTGGTTTTGCCACCGCGATTTTGCAATGGTTAATGTTCTTTGCTTTGGCGATGTACGTTTTCAAAGGAGCGGCCTATCAAAAAACCCAACCTTTCGCTGCTTTTGAAAAAATGAACAGTGAATGGATCAAACGTATTTTAAAACTCGGCTTTCCCATTGGCTTAGCTATTTTCTTTGAAGTCAGTATTTTTAGTACAGCCGCTATTGTGTTGAGTCCCTTGGGCGAAGTCACCATTGCAGCACATCAAGTCGCCATTTCGATTACCTCGCAATTGTTTATGATTCCAATGTCACTAGCGATTGCGCTGACCATTCGGGTCGGTACCTATTATGGGGAGAAGAACTGGCTAGCGATGCGAAAAGTCCAGAAAGTCGGTATGTTGACAGGGACGGTATTTGCCCTAATTACCATGCTGCTGCTTTGGCTTTTACGTAATGAAATTGTGTCACTGTATACCAATGACTATGATGTGACTCAGCTTGCCGTGTACTTGGTCTTGTTCGCAATTGCCTATCAATTAATGGATGCATGGCAAGTCAGTGCCGCAGGGTGCTTACGCGGTATGCAAGACACCAAAGGACCGATGTGGATCACCATGATCGCGTATTGGATCATTGCCTTCCCTGTCGGGATCTATCTTGCACGCTTCACTACGACTGGTGCTGCAGGCGTTTGGATTGGCCTGATTGTGGGTCTGACTGTCGCATGTATACTGCTACTTACACGTTTATTTATGATGAATAAACGTTTAGCTCAAGCGGGATAAACCCTAAAAAATCATCTAAAAAGTTACTTTAAAAAGGCGGCTAGGCTATGCAGAAGATTAATGCAAATTAGCACCCTGCATAGCAATGCCATAAATAAAAAAGCACGAAGAAGAGGAAAATAAACATGTCCTATGTATTTCGCTCGATCAGTCTCTGTCTGAGCTTAGGCTTTTCCATGTCACTACTGGCTGAACAGTCAATCAACCGACATGAATTTCCTTTATATCACGCACCCATTAAAGTCCAATCACAACCCGAATTTGATTACATCAATCAAGCACTTTGGACAGCCTTTCGCTTTTATCATGAACAACAGGCGGACTCATATACCGCACGTTTAAAATTAAGTTGTCAGCAGTCTGGTATGGCGTATACCTATCAGGACTTCATCAAGGCCAATCAAAAGTTTACCTCTGCGGATGATCAGGATTTTATCGTGACGCAAAACCTCATCACCTTGAATGAAAATTTACACCATAACCAATGCAGTAAATATCTCAGTCCACATTTAGAACTGGAAAAAACTGAATCGAGCGAAGCAGCAAAAACCAACTAATTAAGCGCATCGATGGCATTTTTTAAACCTTGTGGCACTTGGCTGTCGTCCTCTACGTCTTTCACGATCGCCTGCCCGACAATCACATCTGTCCCATTAAAACTCATGGTCGGTGAGCCATACAATTCATAGCCTTCATTTAAAGCTTTGGTCACACGGGCACAGAAATTGACATCATCTTTACCGGTTAAATAGCGATACACTTTCATCGTTCAGTTCTCTTCTAGCGACGCGATATTTTAAACCATTCAGCACGTGGCTTAAATTTGCCTGAATTATTTTCAGTATTTACATTTTTGCCCATCATTTTATCAATGCAAATAAAGTCTTAACAATTTAAAGTAGGCAGTTTGTGTTTTGTCGCCTATGATCGGTATTAGATAATAAATGATGATCTTGAGGAACATCACATGGCAAAAACGGCTAGCACACCGGGTCGTCGCTTTATGAAACTTGCCAGTATGACGGCAAGCATTGCTACTAAAACCGTTTCCAATTCCATCCGCAATATCACTGCCGATGAAGAACAGAAAAATGCATCTCGCAGTAAACTTTTTCAGGACATCGGTCTGCAAATTGCAGACACTTTGGGTGAAATGAAAGGTGCGGTGATGAAAGTCGGACAAATTGCCTCGCAGTACAAAGACATTTTTCCACCTGAAGTCGCAAAAGCGATCAGTAAATTACAACGCCAAGCGCCAGCCATGCCTTTTGCTGAAATTAAGGCCCAAGTAGAACAAGAACTCGGCAAACCCCTCGCGCAAATTTTTAAAAGTTTTGAAGAACAACCTTTTGCCGCTGCATCCATTGGGCAGGTGCATAAAGCCGTGTTACCTAATGGTCAGCAGGTGGTGGTGAAAGTGCAATATCCGGGTGTCGAAGAAGCCTGTGAAAGTGACTTAAAACAAGTTCGCCTTGCCCTTCGTCTGATGGGCGTATTGAAAATTGATCGGAAGTTACAAAACAAGCTATTTCGTGAAATTCAGGACAGTTTGGACAACGAACTGAACTACGAAATTGAAGCGCAAAACTTAAATGTGGCCCGTGCGTTTCATAGTGCGCTGGATGACAAAATCATCATTCCACAGGTCTATAAAGATTATTCTTCACGTCATATATTGACTTTAAGCCTAGAGCTTGGCGACAGTATAGAAACTGCCAGCACATGGTCACAAGAAACCCGAAATGCCTTGGGAAGACGGTTATTCCGTGCCATTGGCCGTGAAATTTTCTTCCTTAAACGTTTCCACTGTGACCCACATCCGGGCAACTTCGCCTTTCGTGAAGATGGTTCAGTCATCGTGTATGACTACGGCGGTGTGAAAACCCTGTCTCCTGAAATCGTGTCACACTTTAAGCAATTGATTAATGCTGCACGCAAGCACGATATTCCACTGATGGAACAGCAACTCGATGCCCTACATTCCCTCAATGAACTCGGTAAATTCCCTGCGGAGTTGTATGAACAATGGCTTGAAGTACTGATGCGTCCACTGACCACACAATACGACTTTGCTGAAAACTCAGCGCACCATGACGGGGTAGAATTAATTAAACCTTCTCTTAAATACTGGGATGTGTTTAAACCGTCACCGGATACCTTGATGGTGAACCGGACTGTTTCAGGGCATTATTGGAATTTGATTCATTTGAAAGTGAATGACAATCTCAATGATCTCTTTGATGAGTTGGTCCCACCTAGCGCTTAAGGGAGCGTAAAGCGCTGATGATTGCCCGATGAATTTCGGGCAATATTTGCATTTTATATTGTTATGTTATAACATTTCTTTAATCAATAAGTTTAAGGAACAGAAGAATGCGTGCCAACATCCATCCCGAATACCGTGAAGTGCTCTTTCATGACACCAATGCCAATGCCTTTTTTGTCATTGGCAGTACTTTAAGCACCAATCAAACCAAAGAGTTTGAAGGCAAAACTTATCCCTATGTGACACTCGATATTTCAAGTGCATCACATCCTTTTTATACAGGTGAACAACGTCAAGTGAATAACGAAGGACGTATTGCGAACTTTAATAAACGCTTTGCGCGTTTCAAACGCTCACAATAAGTTCAGTTTCGATTAAGGTTTTGCTTTTAAAATTAAAGCATTGAAGAAGTTCAGGGTTCCCCTCCTCCAGCCTGAGCTTCTTTTTTTTATGTCTGAAATTTTGTGGATTTCAAGCGTTGTTTTAAACATCTATTTTTAAAATCGACTGAAATAAGTAATATCCCAGTCCCAATACGATGACGCCAATCACCACACTGGAAATGGCATAACTAAATGCCAGCCCACTTTGCCCTTGTCTAAGCAGTTGGAAGGTTTCTAAGCCGAAACTTGAAAATGTGGTAAAGCCACCTAAGATCCCGACCATAAGCAATAAGCGTGCTTCATTTTGTAGAACGGGATATTTTTGGCTAAATGCAAAAAACACACCTGCACAAAAGCAACCTAAAATATTCACCCACCATGTTGCCCACGGAAAGAGCACGGTTGGCTTGGCCAATAACAGTCCTGCTGCATAGCGAAGTGTTGCCCCAATTGCGCCGCCACATGCGACCAAAAGCCAGTTCATAGTTGTCCTACTTCAACATCATTGGTATCTACAATTTAGGCAACAGACTGCCTAAGGTCGCCCTTCAATATACACGCATTTAATTTACGCAAATAGTGTTAAATGTTTGGGCCAAAGCTTGCTATAGTCTGCAACACTTTGCGGTATTTTTTATTGAAAGAGGACATTATGGCTCAGGAATTATTAGATCAACTTCAAGCAGGGACTGCGAAATTTTCAGATGTGATTGTATTTATTGAAGCGCGTTATAACCACACAGCAACCGCTTTTACCAATGGCAAACAAGCCAATGCAGCAACTGAAAACCAAGGCAGTGCCAAAGTATTTTCTTTTGCCCAATTGAATGGTCTAAACCAAGCTGAAACCTTAAGTCTTTTTGCTGAACATTATGCTGCTGTATTGGCAACACCAGACGCAACTGACCACCAAAACATTCGCCAATTTATGCAAAATGGTTGGGAAGGTATTCAATTTGACGGTCAAGCGCTCAGCGCGAAATAATGCCTAGGTAGACGTTCTAAATCAGTTCGTCTGCAATAAAAAAGCCAGTATAAATACTGGCTTTTTTTATCTTTTCATCATTGGTTCAAATCAAGATACTCGAACTCTGCAAGTCCATTCAGCCATCGCGGTTTTTTCCCAAGCTCGTGCATGCTTCAAATGTAGTAATTCTTCACCCGCAGTCGTTGCGGTAAAACGATAAGTTTTTTGACCACCGGCACCAAGCACTGGTGTCGCATCTGCAGCAGCAGCTTGTTGTTGTTGTTGAGCTGATTGAAACACTTCTTCAACTTTAAAAAGTTTCGGTTGCTCAGCCAAAGACCATACATATCCGGTACTTGGATTTTCGTTTAACAGTACTTCCAAAGTCTGTCCACGATCCATCTCAAGCAAAGTCGGACAACTTTGCTGTTCAGTAAATACATGGGTTTTCCCATCTACAGTTGAACTCATACTGGTACATCCACCAAGCGCCAAACCACTCGCCAACATTAGACTCAAAATAAGCTGTTTCTTTATCGTCATTTTCATCATCAAATTATTTTACCTTGAATCTAATGCACACCGATTTCAATACGATCTCGATGCAATCGAAGTTTAGCCTTTGACTTTTTCAATCCACTGAATCGAACTTACACGAAAAACCTCACAAGCCCCATCACCCGTATCTGTTGGGGTCAAAGATGAAGTCCAAACCAAATCTTTGTCTTTCACCTCAACCAAATCCCCTTTTAAACGCACAAGATCGCCACGTTTCACTTGAGTAATTTGTTTCGCAATTTGCGGGTTTGCAGGAATGATGTGCATATTCGACACCATCATCATGGCTTGCTTTTGCGGTACAGGAACGCGATCCATTTTCCAATTTAAGAAACGGTCATATTGATTGACTGAAATCGTACGAGCTATTTCTGGCTCTGCAAATAAACCCCAACTGACCGCATAATCGATCGGAGAAAATTTTGCTTGTTCATCTGTTTGATAGGTTTTTGAACCTAGAATTCGGAAATCACCTTTAAATTCTTTCAAGGTAGAAATTGACTGGCCTTTGGCAACAGGTGCTAAGCCTTTGGCAATATTATAATCTGAAGACGCTTGGACACCGACATTCAATAAAAAGCCTGCAAGCACAGTACTTAATGCAATTCGCTTGATCATCGCGTTATCCTCTTTACCCTGTAATACTTCACATTACTCAATTTTAATTCTGCAATTGAGCCGACTTCATCTATTCATAATGCCCCAACCTGAACATGAGCTTAAAATCGCGTAGGTTGAGCCTGATGAATGTCGTTTTCACTAGTTGTAACTCTATATTACGCACACAGTCTGCATAAACCTTATGAACTTGGTAACAAAATGCTGTTATTCAGTCAATTGGCCCATATCCACGCCCTACCACATGATTTAAAATTAAAAAGACATGAATTACACTTTAAAAAAAGCCAACAAAAATCCTCGCTATGATTTATAAATTTTATCAACAACACATTTTTCCGCATCTTTTAAATCAAGTCATGCAGGTGCCAAGCCTGATGGATAAACGACGCGAACTCCTTTTAGCCGTGTCTGGTGAGGTGCTCGAAATTGGCTTTGGTACAGGTTTGAATTTAGCATTTTATCAAAATGTCGATACGGTTTTTGCGCTTGAGCCCAATCCTGATATTTTTCATTTAGCTGCTGAACGTGTACATGCAGCACCTTTTGAGGTACAGCATATTTTAGCTGGTGCTGAAAAATTACCCTTTGCAGATGAAAGTCTAGATCATGTCGTGAGTACATGGACCTTATGCAGCATTGCCGATATTGAAACTGCGCTTGAAGAAATCTACCGTGTCCTTAAACCAACAGGGACATTTCATTTAATAGAGCATGTACAACACAATGAAAATCGGAAAATTAAGCAGTTACAGCATTTACTCACGCCCATTCAAAAGAAAGTCGCGGATGGCTGTCATTTGGATCGTCATATGCAAAAGTTGCTTGAAGATGCCCAGTTTGAATGTTTTGAAACGCAGTATTTTGATGCTGAAGGCATTCCAAAAATTGGTCAGCGCATGTTGCTCGCCCGCGCACGGAAGTTGAGTTAAAGCTTCCAAGGCCATGTTTAAGCACAATCAAATCTAAATAAAAATACCTAGTCTTTGATTAGGGTCTGTTGACATTTGTTGATTAAAAAAATAGCGAGATAGTAAAATTAAATCGCCAAACCCAATTTTACACTCGCTATGCCTCGAACAATGCTAAATGATCAACACTGGTCCAAGTTACTTGC
>NZ_VOZH01000012.1:0-102377 GCF_013419875.1 Acinetobacter sp. YH12049
TATAAAGAGTTCCTGTACCGCCATACTGTCAGCGCAGTGCGGTATCGAAAGGTGCAATCTCTAAGATTGCATGGGTCGCAAAGATTCCCCCACCATAGCTCTTAGCTTGGTGGTGGGAGTATGTCAAAGTAGGTGAAAAGAGTTACCCACAATATGCTAAGACTCAGGTCATAGATTATTGTTTGGATTTGTTGAATTTTCATGAAGGTAGTCATCAGCAAAAGGTCATACCACTTTTAATTTCAACCCAAGCTCAAAGTTGTGAACAGTCATGGTCAGCGGTATCCACTTATCAAGATACTTTATGCTGTAACACCCATAATTTACGGATTGTAATCGAACAAGCGCTTTATCAATTTGCAGGTCTTACGCAACTTAATATCAAACAGTGGGTTGAGTCTCGATATAAACCAACACCCACAATTATTGAAGCAGCTCAGGCGTTATATCAAGGTCATACAGTGGATGAAATTTCTAGAAGTGATGCCGGTGCAAAAAATTTAGCGATCACTTCGAAAAAAATCGAACAAATTATTGAAGATGCAAAATTAACAAATAAAAAAACGATTTGTTTTTTAACGGGTGTACCTGGTGCAGGAAAGACATTGGCCGGTCTTAATATTGCGAACCAGCGTTTAAAAACAAATGAACAAGAACATTCTGTATTTTTATCTGGGAATGGTCCTTTAGTTGATGTTTTACGTGAAGCATTGGTTCGAAATACCGTGGAACTTGCTAAGCAACAAACAGAAAAAAAGACGCGATCTGAGGCAGAACGTGAAGCCAAAGCCTTTATACAAAATATTCATCATTTTAGAGATCATTATTTGAAATCAAATGAGGTGCCAATCGAAAAAGTCGTTATTTTTGATGAAGCTCAAAGGGCCTGGCAAAAGGATCAGGTTTCAAACTTTATGAAACAGAAAAAAGGTATTGATAATTTTTCGATGTCTGAACCAGAGTTTCTCATTAGTGTTATGGATCGCCACGCTGATTGGTGTGTCGTTGTTTGCCTGATTGGTGGTGGGCAGGAGATTAACACTGGAGAAGCAGGTGTTTCTGAATGGCTATCAGCATTAGAACATAAATACCCGAAATGGAAGATCTACTTTTCTAACAAAATTTTGCAGGATAAAGTCTATTTAACTGATCCTAAACAACAATTCTGGGTTCAAAAAAATGGAAAAAATGAGGAAGATTTACATCTTGCTGTTTCTGTCCGGTCATTTCGCAGCGAACAAGTTTCACATTTGATTCAACATGTATTAGATGGTGATGCAAAGTCCGCGAAAGAAACTTACCATATGATGTCCCAAGATTATCCTATTCTGCTTTGTCGTGATTTTAATGTTGCTAAACAGTGGTTAAAAAGAAAGGCTAAGGGTTCAGAGCGCTTTGGGGTTATTGCTAGTTCGGGTGCCAGACGTTTAAAAGCCGAAGGTATTGATGTAAAGAATAAAATAACACCTGCAGATTGGTTTTTGAATTCAAATACAGATGTACGTTCTGCGTATTATTTGGAAGATATTGCAACTGAGTTTGATGTGCAAGGCTTGGAAATAGATTACAGTTGCGTGGCATGGGATATTAATTTTTATTTTGATCAAGATTGGCAATTTCAAGCCTTTAAAGGTAGTCGATGGCAAAATATAAGGCAAACTGAAAAGCAGAAATACCTGTTAAATGCATATCGAGTGCTACTGACTCGGGCGCGACAAGGTATGGTGTTGTATATACCATCTGTAGATGACAGTGACTGGACTCGTCCCAAGAAATATTATGATTCGACGTATAATTTTTTGAAGCAATGTGGTTTCAATACGCTATAAAAAAACCTCCCATTTGGGAGGTTTTTTTATTTCTTTTAAGGCCTATCAAAGATAAATGAGCTGAATCTTAAACTTCGCAATAAAGTGTAAAAATCACACAAATTACGTATCAAAACACACTATAGAATCGTTCGATTGTCAGACAATATATAAGTCACGCCATAAAGTGGTCACAAACTTTAGGCTTTACATACTTACATCTAATTATTTGATATTTATTATAAACGGTAAAATGATGACATCTAAAATTGAACGATATCGATTTCATATTCACGACTTTTTATCTGGAACAGTGGTATTTCTCGTGGCTTTACCACTATGTCTCGGCATTGCATTGGCTTCTGGCGCACCGATTCTCTCTGGTATTATTGCCGGCATTGTCGGTGGTATTTTAGTTGGGGCACTGAGTGGCTCACATATCAGTGTTGCAGGGCCTGCAGCAGGTTTAACAGCAGTCATTTTGGTACAGCTTGAACTACTCGGCGGCAACTATGCCGCCTTTTTATTGTGTATTGTTTTTGCCGGTATTTTACAGATTGGATTTGGCATATTTCAGCTCGGTTTCTTTGCCAACTTTATTCCGAACAATGTCATATTGGGTTTGTTGGCAGCTATCGGGCTGATTTTGATTGGGAGTCAAATACCTTATTTGTTTGGCTTGAACCAATTTTCATGGTCTGTGCTGTGGCAGTCACAGCCGCTCGATTTGCAATGGGATATTGGTGCCGTTCTGATCGGTATCGGTAGCCTTGTGCTGATGTTGCTATGGGAGCAGAGCCCTTGCAAAAAGTGGGTTTTGCCTTCGGCCTTGGTTGCTGTCATTCTTGCTGCACTGTGTAATGCTGTGTTGGTGCTTAGTGGGTCACCTTTGGCAGTTCATCCATCGAACCTCATCCAACTTCCAAACCTTTGGGATCAGCCACAAAATGTGATGATCTTTCCAGATTGGACCGCTTTAAATAATCCTCTGATTTATACGGGCGCTATCACTTTGGCGGTCGTGGCGTCATTAGAAACCTTATTAAATTTAGAAGCAGCAGATAAATTAGATCCGCATAAACGCTCTTCACCACCTAACCGAGAGTTATGGGCGCAAGGCATCGGCAATGTCGTTTCGGGTGCTATAGGCGGAATGCCGCTGACTTCAGTAATTGTTCGTAGTTCGGTCAATGCCAGTGCTGGAGCTAAAAGTAAATGTTCTTCAATCTTTCATGGCGTGTTGCTCTTGTTTGCTGTGCTGTGTTTAGTGCCTTTGATGAACATGATTCCGCTTTCAGCATTAGCTGCAATTTTAATCCTCACAGGTTTTAAACTGACACATCCCAAATTGTTTAAACAGCTGTATTTAAAAGGTTGGAAACAATTTATTCCTTTTATTATTACCTTATTGGCGATTTTATTCACAGACTTATTGCTCGGAATCTTGATTGGTTTAGCCAGTAGTGCGGCCTTCATTTTATACGCCAATTTTAATAAGGGGCTGAAGGTGTATAAAGAGCATCATTTACATGGGGTGATTACACGGATTGAATTGCCTTCACAAGTCAGTTTTCTCAACCGGTCGGCATTAATCTCGGCATTGGAACATATCCATCGCGGTGAACAAGTGGTGATTGATGCCACACATGTGAGTGATATGGATGCTGATATTTTCCAACTCATTCAAGAGTACCAACAGGAAAAGGCTGTGCAGCGTAAAGTGCAAGTACAGTTGATTGGTTTCAAGGCACACTATGCCGATGCGCAGGAGGCGGCATTAGATATAGATATCAGTACCGCAGCTTTACAGCAACGTTTGACGCCAGAGGCCGTGCTCGCTTTGCTCAAAGCAGGCAATGAACGTTTTGTACAAAATGAGCGTTTGCAACGAGATATCTATCGTCAACTGCGGGTGACCGCAGAAGAAGGGCAGCATCCGATTGCGGCAGTGTTAGGTTGTATGGATTCTCGTGCGCCGACTGAAATGATTTTTGATGTTGGAATTGGTGATTTATTTAGTTTGCGCATAGCGGGGAATGTCGCGGGGCAAAAAGTTTTGGGTTCATTGGAATTTGCCTGCGAAGCCAAAGGCGCCAAAGTGATCGTAGTGCTTGGTCATACGGACTGTGGTGCGGTTAGCAGTGCTTGTCAGTTGTATTTAGCTGGTCAATCGATACAGAGCCTGACGCGTATGCCGCATATTCAATATGTGCTGGGGCCACTCAATGAGTCTGTATCGCGTGTTGCCGAATTGATGCAACCACAAACGCTGAGTCCGGCATTTTTAGAGCAAGTGACGCAAATGAATGTGCATTACAACATCCGCTATATTTTGCAAAATAGTGAAGTGCTACAGCAATTGGTGCAAGAAGGTAAAGTGGCGATTGTTGGTGCAGTGTATGATGTAAGAACTGGACGGGTTAATTTCTTCGGATAAATAAAATCTGATGACATAAAAAAGGATCATCATGAACACATGATGATCCTTTTTATTGAACTAAAATACACTAGCGAATCATCGGTACGATCCAACTGGTAATGATCAGCAAAATACCGAAATGTCCCAATTTACGGGTCACATATACCAATTTTGACGGCTTTTGTTCCAATTGTTTCGCATAGTCTTCGATGCTAATGCCTTGTTTTGCATTACTGGTAAATAAAAACACCGCCAAATCGATACAAATTAAAATCGTACCAACATCTGCCACCACTTCCATTAAATCGTATTGGCCGCTGATCAAGGCGGTTGACACTTGATAAACAAGGAAAAGTGCAAAAGCGATGCAGGCATACTGCAAAACAGTTAAAAATATCCGCATAAATCTATACTAAATAAGCTCAAAATTTTGAAATAGGATTATAGCGTCCCTCGCAAGAGATTACTGTAACGCTCAGAGTGCTTGCATGACTGCTGGGAAATGTTGCTTTTCAACCAACTCCAAAAACTCATCGCCCATACGCTGACTTTCAGCCACACATTGATTCCACATTTTAATGCGTTGTTGGTTGTCTAAGCCTTTGAGGGTAAAGTCTTTACGGTCAGGCAGTCGGCCAAGCGGCAAGCTTGCAAGGTATTCTTGTGAAGGTGACAGTAACAGGGTACGCGCCTGATTTTCAGGATTGGCTTGGCGTTTAAATAATTTATCAAACCAACCTGGGGTGATGCTATCCGTGAAATGTGGATACAGCACGATGCCCTGACTTTGGAAGGGTAGGTCAATATGATAGTCAATCAGGCCGCCATCGCGGTAACTGCCTTGTGGCGCATCAGGGATATCACGTATCGCGGCCATGACACCGGGAATAGATGCAGAAGCCATAAGCCACGGCATGACACTGTCTTGAGTCAATGCATGGTAATGCGTGGTAAAGCCATCATCCGCCACGGTAAATTGATGACCTGACACAGGCTGACTAATTACACGCTGCATGAAATAACGACTGTGTTTACGTGCGAGCGCTGTCGTGCCCACGATCCCTGCGACAGAGGCTAACAGAGGCAGGGCTTTATCACTTTGGAAAATATGCTGAGCTTTGACTGAAAGCACAGTGAGGTGATAATCCGGGTGATTAACCAGTGCCGCTTCTTGACCTTGAATCAAATCGATCAGCATGCCACGACACACATCGCTGACTTCTTGACGGCTCATCTTTTTATGAAAGCTCAGATTGGTATACAGCTCAGAGAGGCGTTTCGTCCCTTCAATGGCTCCCCAAGCAGCAATACTGGCAAAGCGCCAACTGCCAATCGATGAACCAATTAAAGTACGCTTTTGTTGCGCGCGTGGCAAAAAGTCAGCAAAAATCGCCTGATCTAAACCTTGAATACCAATGCCTTTCGGACCACCCGCAGCACCGGGCAGGATATCCACTTGAGCAGCGTTTAAACCCTCTTGTTCAATCAGTTGGCGGGCTAAATGGCCAGCACGGATATTGAGCGCAGGCGGTCTTTTTTGCAAAATTTGAGTCATGGTAGTCGCTTAAAATACAGTCGTAGAATTATTCTAGTGCGTTTTTGCACAGACCCAATGGCTGAAACTTCCGACAAATGACTTCTCAGTCATATCAGGGCGTCGCTCAGGAATGCTGTAATAGTTGTTCGTTATGCCGATGCAATTGAAACAAACTGAGGCAGACGATTGCCCATGTCGCCATTGGAAAGACCGCCCAAGCAAATAGGTTAATGATAAAAATCACGGCCCCAGCTAATAACCAATAATTTAACCCCGCCATCAGCTTTTGCTGTGGCAAACAAAGTAGGAATAAACAGGGAAGTGCATTAAAGAGAATGATCCACCAAAATGTAGCGCTATGCTGCATCCGATACAGGGTGGTGTTGGCTGTCGGTTGCCAGTTTAGAAAAGGCATGTGCATATTTAATTGAACCAACACATCGAGCAGGGTCGAAAAACTATACAGCAAGGCCGTTGCACATGCTCGGAGAGGGTTTCGACCATACAGTACCCCTAAATAACTGTATGACATGGCGTTCAGCCTTATTTAAATTTTTGAATTTTTTGTTTTTATGGCTTTAAGCCTTTTATTGTCAAAAGGCTTAAAGGAGCTATGGATACATCAAGATCATTTAAACACAGATTATTTAAACACACGCCAAATGGCAAGTAAGCTTGAAAGTGCAATTAATACGATGGAAACGTACCATGGCGCAATTATCGCAATGGAGAGGAAGATGGCCATAACACTGCCAAAGACCCAACTACGCTTTTGCTGATGTTCCATTTGCAAGCGCATGCTTTGCAGTTCATTGAGTTGTTTAGCATGCCAAGCCGACTGATTTTTTAAACCATTCAGGCTGTCGATCATCAGCGTTGGTAAATCTTGCGCACCTAAAAGTAAGTCTGGAATTTTTTGTCCGAGTTCTTTTAAGTTTTTCTGCGGATTCATTTGCACTTTAATCCAATCGGTGAGGATTGGTTTTGCCAAACTCCAAATATCCAATTCAGGATAGAGATCAGTTCCTAAACCTTCAACATGGACCAAGGTCTTGAGCAGCAACATCAATTGTGGCGGAATCTCTAAATGGAAACGACGCGCAATATCCATCACTTGAATCAGGATGCCGGCGAAGTCCAATTCATGCATTGGTTTAGAGACCATCGGGCCAACCGTACGACGCATTTCACGTGCTAATGCATCTTGATCTGTACCCGGTGGAATCCAACCCGCTTGATGCACGATTTGAATCAGCTGCATAAAGTCGCTGTTCATAACCGCAAGCAGCATGCGTGCTACGGTCATTTGGTCGTGCTTTGAAAGCTCACCCATAATCGCGCAGTCCAAGGCAATAAAGCGTGGATTGCTTGGATTGATGGTTTCGACGAAGACATTCCCCGGATGCATGTCTGCATGAAAGAAGTTGTCGCGGAACACTTGGGTAAAGAAAATGGTGAGCCCTTTTTCGGCTAAATCTTTACGATCCATGCGCAAGCGATCAAAGGTCGCAATATCAGAAATCGGCACACCGGTAATACGTTCTTCGACCATGACATCACGGCTGTCCATATAGACTTCAGGCACGTACATCATGCTTGAACCGGTGAAGTAATGACGCATACGACGTGTGTTATCCGCTTCTAAAGTCAAATCCAATTCATTGAGAATAATTTGACGGTAGTCCTGAATAATTTCGGACAGATGCAGGGCACGAGCGGCTTCTAGGCGTTTTTCAAGGAACTGACCAAGCCACTCTAATATTTCAAAATCATGCAGAATTTGATTGCGAATATTCGGGCGAGTCACTTTCACCACGACTTCGCGACCATCATGCAGGGCAGCAGTATGCACTTGTGCAATAGATGCTGCGGCTAATGGTTGCTCGTCAAAGCGTGCAAATAAGGTATTCACATCGGCTTTGAGTGATTCCTGAATGCGCATTTTGGCAACGTCATTTGAAAAAGGTTTTACACGGTCTTGTAGAAGCACCAATTGCTGTAAAACTTCAGGTGGAATCAAATCACGACGGGTAGACAGTAATTGCCCCATTTTAATGGCCAGCGGGCCCATCTCTTCCATGGCTTCTTTGAGCTTGAGCGGATTTTTTCGCTCGCGGCTTGACCATGCCGCAGGGTGCATGCGAATGAGAGAAAGAATATGACGGGCTTTTTCCGGTAATTCTTCCGCAGGAAACAACGTGTCGAGTCTATAGTGCGCAGCAATGCGCCAAAGGTCGAGTAAACGTGAAACGTGCGGAATCATATATGCAATTACCTAGTCTTAAGTGTTGTCTTGTAATGAGTCAATTTGGCTGTGCAGCTGCTGAATTTTTGCTTCTGCACGGTCCAGATTTTGATTCAAAATTCGGGTGTCTTGATTCAGGTCATCCATTTGCCAGCGTGGGGCAAGCAAGCCTGAATCTTCTTTTAACGCGTCTTCAGCAAAGAACAAATGGCTTTGTAAAGTACGTTTGAGATGTTTGGGTGCAAGTTGTAACTTACCAATTTCATGCGCAAGGCTTGGACCAATCCAAGGGCTTAGATGCGAAGCTAAATCGGGCTCAGCTTGCTGCATAATGCGCTGGATATCCTGCAATAAGTGATAATCACCTTGCAATGGGATATTGCCAACATCTTCAGCCAACAGCAGTTTAAGGAGCTCGACGACTGTTTTGACATGTAAGGTCGCCGTTGCTTCAGTTATGTTTGAATGCTGTTCGAAAGGGCGTTGCTCAAAGATGGATGCAGTTTCAGTATGTCCTGTTGGCGTCGGTTCTAAGCGAACTTTCTGATCGTCAAAAAACACATCCACCGACAATTGTGGTGAGTCGATCACCACACGAAGCATTTTGCCTTGCAATTCATTCAGTTGGATGCGAGTAATAGCATCCAAATCAATGACATGATGAATTAAGCGTTCAACTGCACCAAGTGCGAGAATCGACCACATAGTTCAGCCTGCAGTATTAAAGTTTGAAACCACGGTGTACAGCTACGATACCACCCGTTAAGTTGTGGTAATCACAGTTTTGGAAGCCGGCATTTTCCATCATACCTTTAAGCGTACGTTGGTCTGGGTGCATACGAATCGATTCTGCAAGGTATTTATAGCTTTCAGAGTCATTCGCTACGATTTTACCCATGATCGGTAATGCAGTGAATGAGTACAAATCATACAGTTTTGAGAATGGTTCAAATACCGGTTTAGAGAATTCTAAAATCAGTAAACGACCACCTGGCTTAAGTACGCGGTACATTGCAGCTAGTGCAGCATCTTTGTCAGTCACGTTGCGTAGACCAAATGAAATGGTCAATAGGTCAAAACTGTTGTCAGCAAAAGGTTCTAAAGTTTCAGCATTGGCCAAAACGAAATCGACATTGGTACAACCAGCATCAATTAGGCGGTCACGACCGACATTGAGCATCGATTCATTAATGTCTGAAAGCACCACATGACCAGTCGGGCCAACTTCACGGCTGAACACTTTGGCAAGGTCGCCTGTACCGCCTGCAATATCAAGCACGTGCTGACCGCGACGAACACCTGACATGTTAATGGCAAAACGTTTCCATAGACGGTGAATACCAAATGACATTAAATCATTCATGATGTCGTATTTTGCAGCCACTGAGTGGAAAACTTCCGCGACTTTTTGCGCTTTGTCTTCGCTGCTCACGGTCTGATAACCAAAGTGTGTGGTTGGCCCAACATTACCTGTGTTCGCGCCACGTGGCAGATTATATTTGGGTACTGAACCTGTCACAGGTGTGTCGGTCAGACGTTGTTCTAAAGATTGTTGCTGACCTTGCGCTGTCCCTTGTGGTAAAGGTTCAGTTAAGAATGGACTCGCTTTGTCTGTATTTTGTGCCGACTCAGGTGTAGGGACAGGCGTTTGATTCTCGTTAGACATTAGAGTCACTCCTAACTTATAAATAGGGTTAATGTTACTTTGTAAGCATGATGACAGATTCTCTGTTGTTATACAGCAGTCATTTGCATTTGTTGTGAATAATATACAGAAAAAATAAGGGGCTGCTGTAATTGCTTTGCAAAACCCCTATAAAAAATCTGAATTCAGCCTTGAACGCCCTGTTTGTTTTATATCAAATGTGGGCTGAATGGGGATGATAATTTTGTTAGGTCGCAGGCTGAAACGGGTTCGGGTCTCCAGCATGTACACGGTCAATGATTTGACGTTCTACAGTGGTAAATTCACGCACAAATTTTTCTGCTGACTTAAGTGGTTTCATTGCGAGAAAGCCATCTTGCATAAAGTCATACATCACTTCGAAGTTATATTTTATTGCTGCACCTTTGCACATCTTAAAGGCGGTATAGACCATAAATGAGCGCATATATTTATCTAAATTACGACCTAAATCGTCCAATAGTTGCAGCTGTAACATACGGTCCTTGCCCTGATCGAGCTTAAGATAAGTCTGGCGCATCATTTCATCGGTTAAGGGCAGATTGGATGGATAATCTTCTAATAATTGCATGGCCACTTGTTCATCAAGCTGTACGGCTAAAATGGCAAGTTGAACGCCCGAAGTACCAGTCTTTATGGCATTGTCTGGAATCAATTTTTCAGCTTTGTGTGCATAGCGCGTGAGACGAGCAATTTGTGCTGCTAATGCATCAAAATCAGGACCGCCATATAAACGATTAATAAAATATTCAGACATCAGCACATTGTGTTTTTCAGCAAATTGTACGGCATGTGTGCGTTGCATACGTTGTTTTTGCCACTGCTGGACATCTTGTAAACGCTGTAAAATTTCTGGCTTTTTGTGGTAGTTCAACTGGTAATACAGTTCAAGTAAATCATCTAATACTGCAAGTTTGGACATTGAGTGTCTCAATTATTTTTTAGATGTTTGAATCTTAGTGGGTGTTGGAGCTTAGGGCTATGACAAAGTGACGAAATTACAGGTCAATCTGAGTCAGTTTGTTGCAGAAACGGTCATATTTTCCATTTCAGCATATACATGAAAGCATTGTTGTGGGGTGAAGGGCATGGTTATACTCAAAACAGAATAAAACCAAGGGTCCGCCATGAGCTTAAAAGAAACAGAATTTCAATTGATGGATGAAGAACAACTCTCGGTTGAGCTGATTGAAGCGCAGTATCAACTGAAAAATACCAGCCGTCAGCCCAATGCCAAAAGCATGTTGATTTTAGTGAGTGGAATCGAGCTTGCGGGTAAGGGAGAGGCTGTCAAACAGCTCCGCGAATGGGTCGATCCACGCTACTTAATGGTGAAAGCGGATGCCCCGATCATGTTTAATCAAAAACAAACGTTTTGGCAGTCTTATGCACGGTTTATTCCTGCCGAAGGGCAAATCATGGTGATGTTTGGAAACTGGTACAGTGATTTGCTCAGTACCGCCATGCATGTGTCGAAGCCTTTGGATGAAACCTTATTTGATGAATATGTCGAGAACATGCGAGCCTATGAACAAGACCTAAAAAATAATCATGTCGATGTGATTAAGGTCTGGTTCGATTTATCTTGGAAATCTTTACAAAAACGTTTGGATGAAATGGACCCGAGTGAAGCGCGTTGGCATAAATTGCATGGTTTAGATTGGCGCAATAAAAAACAATATGACAACTTGCAACGTTTACGTCAGCGTTTTAGTCATGACTGGATCATTATCGACTGTGAAGATGAGCAAGTCCGTGATCAGCAATTTGCACAGTATATTTTACGCACTTTAAAACATTGTCCAACACATGAAACTAAAGCGGTAGGGCGTTGGAAACAAGCCAAAACACCACAGGCTTTATTGGAGCCAAGTACAGCCGTCGCTGATGAAGCCGATTATAAAAAAGAATTAAAAAAATTAAGCCGTAAGGTGGCTGAAGCTTTACGTTTTGATTCACGCAACGTGGTGATCGTGTTTGAAGGGATGGATGCCGCAGGGAAAGGCGGAGCAATTAAACGTATTGTTAAAAAGTTAGACCCACGCGAATATGAAATTCATACCATAGCAGCACCTGAAAAATATGAACTACGCCGTCCTTACTTATGGCGCTTTTGGAATAAAATTGTCCCTGAAGAGAAAATCACGATTTTTGACCGCAGTTGGTATGGTCGCGTCTTGGTTGAGCGGATTGAAGGCTTTGCCAATACGGTTGAATGGCAGAGGGCCTATGATGAAATCAACCGTTTTGAAAAGGACTTATATGACAGTCAAACGGTCGTTATCAAGTTCTGGTTAGCCATAGGAAAGGATGAGCAAGCTGCACGGTTTAAAGCTCGAGAAGAAACCGCGCATAAGCGTTTTAAAATTACTCCAGATGACTGGCGGAATCGTGACCGTTGGGATGACTATCTCAAAGCTGCCGCAGATATGTTGCAACGTACGGATACAGAATATGCGCCGTGGCATGTGATCGCGACCAATGACAAACATAGTGCGCGCTTACAGGTATTAGAGACGATCTTAGCGCAATTGAAAGCAGATTGAATGCATGAAAAAAGCCACGATATTCGTGGCTTTTTTCATTTTCAAAACTAGCTCATTTTCAGATCTACTTAATCTTTAGATCTATGGTTTAGATCACTTTGATTTATAAACGATGTTGATGCGCTAGATATCGCCGTTAAACATTGTTCGGCGTTAGGACAGGTTGGTTCGGAAATTTCTGTTGAATACGCTTCGCCAATTGGTAGCTTTCTTCTACATGGGTTTCAGCGACTTTTTTCATCACAATATAACCCAAACTGGCTGCCACCAATTGTCCACCTAATGGAATAAATTTGGTCACTTGTTTGGTAATATATTTTGCTGCAATGTTATTTAGCGATTTTTTCATGGCGGTTCGTGCAACCACTAAACCAGAAAATTCGACACCACGTTTACGCAGTTCTGTCCAATGAATTTGTTTGGTTTTCGGGTCATACACACTAATTTGATCTGGCGCTAAACCAAAACGCGCATTAATTTCTGGAATGAGCTGTGACAAAATTCCGACATCAATCACCACATCCAAAAATGGCACAGGAATAATAGCTGCACCTGCTGAAAAATAAGCACGTTTTTTGACGAGCTCTAAGCATTCAGCGCGAATAATGTCCAGATTTAAGTTAGGGTCGATGGAATCAGGAATGTTATCAATTTTCATAAGCAGATACCCTTGATACTGGATTGGTTTTTTTCTCATAAAGTATCATTAAGATACTTGTTTAAAAGCATTTTTTGCAATCTATTCTCTTGTCAAAGTCGCATAGACAGCCCAAGATGTATAGTAAATAATCATTGTTGTTTTGTAGTAGTTGGTCACTCAGGCTGTAAAGGTAATCCATGGCAATACATGTAATTCAAAGTCAACGAATCGAAGTTTTGGTGGATTGTCTAATCAAAAAATTGAAATCAAATCAGTCGACTAATGCATTATCTGTCTTGCAAGAACGGCATATCGTGGTACCCGATCAAGCCATTGCAGCATGGTTAGAAAAACAAGTTGCTGAAAAAATCAGTATTAGTGCCAATATTAAGCATCATCGTAAAATTTTAGGGTTGCAGTGGAAAGCCTACGATTGGGCCTTGCCGAACAAACAAGACCGTGAGCGAATTAAAGGTATCAACATGCCGCCATTGATTATGCAATGGCGTATTTATAATGCTTTAGCCGGTTTTATTGCAGCTGATCAGTTTGATGCTGCTCAGATTCCGACAGACGTGCAGCCCTTAGTTCAGCGTATTTTTGACAGCACAGCACAACTCTCAGATCGAAAAAAACGTGAGCAAAAGCGCCAAGAAATGTTGTACTGGATCGCTGCTCAAGTCACTCGGCTTTTTACCAACTACATGGCCTTTCGTGGCAGTTGTATTCATACCCCTGATGAAGGTGTTGAGCACTGGGTTTGTCCACATTGCGATACCGACTGGCTAAAAGCGTGGAGTCATAACCAGCCATTAAATATTATGCAACTCACAGGTCTGAAACCTGAACAAGCTGATGAATATTTACCGACTCAGGCTCGACAACTGGAGCATTGGCAGCGTTGGTTATGGCATCAAGTATTCCAAAAAGACTTTAATGACCGTCAGGAAATAGACAATAAATTTTGGTTTGCCTTGGCGCGTGCTGAGCAAAATCGGCAGCAGCAGTTTGATTTGGATGCTGAGGATGATGAACGCGATGATGATGAGCGTCATCAAACCTATAACGGTTTGCCTGAACAAATTTTTGTTTTTACGACCTTAGAATTACCACCTGCACAACTGAAATTTTTATATCGCTTGGCGGCGTATACCGAAGTACATTTGTTGTATTTCAACCCATCGCGTGAGTATTGGGCAGACATGGTCGATCCAGTTTGGAAAGATCGTTATAACTTGAAATTACAACAGCGTTATATTGAGCGAAATCCCAATGTCAGCACAGCGCAAATTCAGGCCTATCTGAGTACGACCAATGCCGAATTTCGTGAATCACAGCATTCACTACTGACGCGTTTAGGCAAGCGTGCGCGGGATAACTTTGCATTATTGGTGAATATGTCTGGTGGCGAAGGCTGGGAAGATATTTTTCCAGACACCGAGCCGACAACACTGCTCGCTCAAATTCAATATGACATCATGACCTTAGAAGAACCCGAGCAGCATCAATATGCACTCGCGGGGGCAGATGAATCGATTCAATTTCATGTCTGTCATTCTAGCCTGCGTCAGTTAGAGGTTTTACGTGAACAGTTGGTGCATTGGTTGGCCGATGGCACGGAACAAGAGCCACGCCATCCGAGTGATATCTTGGTCTTGGTGCCAAACTTAAAAGAACTGGAACCGCATATTCGGACGGTCTTTTCGACGACTCGAGGCATGGGTCGCAGTGCTGTGGATTTACCTTATATCCCAGTCAAAATTGCAGGGGTGGTCAGTCAAGATATTCAAAATGCATGGCAAGCCTTTGTTGGACGCATTGAAATTAGTCAAGGTCGTTTTACCGCAGAAGATTTTCATGATTGGCTGAATTTGAATGCGGTGCAAGAACTGTATCAGCTCGACCATGTGCAAATGGAACGTATGATGGAACTGCTGATTCAAGCTGGTTTCCGTCGTGGTTTAGACGAACAGCACATGTTGGCTTATTTGTCCGAGCAAGACCGAGATTATCGTTATACCTTTAAATTTGCATTAGACCGTTTGGCGTTAGGAATTGCGATACCACAACATGCCGTATTTGAGGACACCTTAAGTTTTGCAGGGGTGTCGAGTAGTGATTTTGAGTTGGTTCAAACTTTAATTCAGATCTACCGAGATATCAGTGCGCGTCGAGATTGGCTCAATCCGAATCTCAGCACACAGACTGTCAAAGTGTGGTTGCAACAATTAGATGCAGATTTAAAGCCTTTTGTGGAAGCCAGTGGTCGAGCATTTGAAACCATTCGCAGTGTGATGCGTGCGATGACGCAACGTCTGCATAATGCCCAAAGTGATAAAGTTGAGTCGCTCCCAAACAGCTTTAATTTGCCATTATCTTTGCTGCTCAAAGAAATACAACAAGGCATCGATAGCTCTGCCGATCAGATCGAACCGACAGGATCAGTGACCTTTGCGGACATGGGGAAAATCCGCCAAGTCCCATTTTCATTGGTGGTGTTAATGAACATGGATAGCGGCAAATTTCCGCGTCGTGATCAGCAAGTGCCTTTTGATTTGATGGATGTGTTTAAACCGGTTTTGGGTGATCGCTCTCGTTTGGAAGATGATAAAGGTGCATTTCTAGATGCCTTGTTATTTGCCCGACAGTCCTTGTGGATTTTCTATAATGGCTTTGATGTCAATGATGGTGAAAGTCGGGAGCCATCCTCTGTGATATATGAATTTAGCCAGTTCCTCGCACGGATGATTCAGCCGCAGCAATTGAACCAACCCCATGATGCCATGCTGGATTTGGATGGCTTACGCATTCCACAGCAGCTCGAGCCGCTATACCATATTTATCCTTTGCAGCCTTTTGACCCGATGGGTTTTCAGCAGTCGAAAAACTTACGATATAAAGATCAATGGTTTGCTGTGGCGGAACATATTTTAGATCAGTCGGGACAACGCCAATCGTGGATTAACCGTGATTATCCTGTGCATGATGAGCAAGAAGTACGGGTATTAGATGGTCAGGAATGGATTAAAGATGTGGTGTTTCCTGCCCGTGCATATTTGAAAACGCTTGGCGTGGCCAGTGTCTATACTGGTGACCAATTGCCGCAGCAAGAGCCTTTGTTGCTGGACCGTTTACAGCAATATCATGTCCGTGACTTATTGCAAAAGCATTATATGCAGCCTGCCTCTCGTGTCGATCAAACAGAGGATCAGAACTCTACGACCTCAGCTGAACCCGATATGGCCTTGTTCCAAGATGTACTGCCTGTGGGACATAGCCAAATAGCGACTTGGAAGCTCAGTTTGCAAGAGCAGGCACAGTTATTAGAGCGTTTAGATGGACGTTGTGTAACCGTGACCACCCTACAAAACCTACAGCTTGAACCGCATTTGATACTGAGCATCACCGTGCCTGAAGACCCTCAGAGTATGCATTGGTTGAGCTGTATGGCGTCAGGGGCAAAGCCTAAGCGTCAGACGCAAACGTGGCTCGAATATCTACTGTGGTTGAGCTATTTAGACTTAGGGGATGAGGGCGCTGCGTATCGTCGTGAAGTGATTTGTAATGATAAAAGCATAGTCTGTTGTGGATTAAGCTCTGCACAAGCCAAGCTGCAGCTCAGTGAGTGGGTGGCGATGTGGAAACATGCACAAAAACGTCCAGTGGTGCTGCCTGCTGCCTTAATTCGCCAAGAAAAATGCACTTGGGTGGAAAATGAAACAGGCCAACTCATGCCAGATAATTTTGCAAAGCTTCAAGAGGAATGGCTGAAAAATCATAGTTTTGGTGGAGTGGAGTTGGAATCGAATGAAGCCAATAGCCACCATCGTGATTGGACTTTTATTTTACAGCAACAAGCGGCAGATGAGCTTCTGGCATTGTCCTGTCGTTATTATGCAGAACGTTTATATCATGTGATGGATACCGAGGCAGATGACGGCCTAAAAAAACTTAATGTCATCAAGCCTGAGGTGAAAAAATGAATATGCCACAGCAAACGATGAAAATGTCCACCAACCCGATTGCAGACATGAGCTTTACGGGGCTGCACTGGATTGAAGCCTCGGCTGGTACAGGGAAAACCTATACGCTTTCCAGTCTGATGGTGCGGATTTTTCTCGATCGCTATATGCCAAATCAGGTCATTGCCACCACCTTTACACGTAAAGCCACAGCGGAACTCAAAGCGCGGGTACGACTGCGGATTGAAGAAACCCGTGACTTTATTTATGGCCTGCTCGCGGCACCTCAAAATGAGTTGGCCGAACTTCAGCAAAGTTTGAGTGACCCTTTGTATCAGCAAGTGCTAAAAGATCATGGGCATCATTTAGATTATGCTTACAATCGTCTGAACGTGGTCTTACAACAATATGAAGAACTCTTTGTCGGAACTTTAGACAGCTTTAGTCAAAAGTTATTACGTGAATTTGCCTTTGAAAGTGGTCGTATCGAACAGGTGCAAATCAGTGATGATGAAGACCTGCATATTGAACGGATCATTCATGATTTATTAAGAGATTGGATCCAGCAGCAGCCTGCACATTTGATTGAATATTTGATGTTGAATCATCAGTTGAAAGGTCCTGAATATTATCTGGGCGTGGTAAAGGAAAGTCTAAATTTCCCATCGGTGGATTTGCGCGTCCCTGAATTACCCGAAAATGCTTTGGCGCATTTTGAAGCGATGTGTCATCAGCTTGCGCAAATGCTGCCTGCCGCTCGTGTAGAGCTTGCAGCGTGTTTTGATGCAGGAAGTCATTATAAAAACTTGGTGGACGCTCGACGTTTTAATAAAGGTGCATTCTTTGTTACCTTTAATACACGCATTCCCGAGTTTTTACAGCACTTTGAAGCAGCGGGTAGCCAAGGGGTTTTGACTCAGTCCGATGTGTTACAACAGACAATGAAAGCCATTCGTTCATTGTTTTATGATCCGAATAAAACTGAATTTAAGCCACGTGTCTTTAAAGACAAAGTCGTTGAAGAACAGCCGGATATCTCAAAAGAATTTTATCAACATGCTTTTGTTCAACAACTCCGAGCGGTGCTCAGCGCTTATGAACATATCAATCAAGCAGAACAATATCTAAATTTTTATTTGGCGCAGGAAGTTAAAAAGCGTTTGCCTCAAGTGTTGTCCCACGCTGGGGAAACCACCTTTTCACAACAAATTCGGACCTTATCGGAAGCCTTACAGCAAAGCTCAGCCGCAGGGAAAGACAGTTTTGCTGCTCATGTTTTAGCACGATATCCGCTGATTTTAGTCGATGAATTTCAAGATACCAACCAAGATCAAGATGACATGCTGTCTAGCATTTGGCGGGTCAAGGAGCGCTTACATCAGGGTTGTATGATTATGGTCGGCGACCCCAAACAGGCGATTTATGGGTTCCGTGGCGGTGACATGCTGACCTATCGTAAAGCGCGTCATGATATTCAAGCCAAGGGTGGGCGTTGTTATACCTTGAACAAAAACCATCGTTCAGTCAAAAACTTGGTTGAAGTGGTGGATGCCTTGTTTCATCGGCAAATGGACTTTGGTGAGCAAGTTGAATACACCCCGATTCAAGCAGGTGAGCGTGAGCATCCGCCGCTGATTGATCATGAGCAAGTCAATCCACAACCGCTGCGTTGGTTGGCTTTGGATGAAACGCTAAATGAAGCAGAGCAAGTGGCTTGGCAGATTCAGTCCTTGCTCAACCAAGCTCAGCAAGGACATTTATATTTTCAAGACAATAATACCCAGCGAGCACTGACAGCAAACGATATTGCGGTCTTGGGGCAAAACCATTTCGACTTAGAGCAAGTACAGCAATATTTATTGCAGCTGGGCGTTCCTTGTTATAAAGCATCTCGGGACAGTGTCTATAAAAGTTCCGTCGCACAAGACGTTGCCGCTTTGCTGACGGCGATTTTAAATCCTTATCAAGAAGCCAAGGTGAAACGTGCGCTACTGAGCCGTTTATTGGGTTTTGATCTGAAACAATTGGTCGCACTCGAACAGCAAGCGGATGGACTGAGTGAAATCATCGAAAAACTCGAACAGGTCCGACAAATTTGGAATGAGCAAGGATTCCGCAGCGCGTGGAATAGCTGTATGACGGTCTTTCAGGTGTGGACGCGGTTGGTGGCTGGACAAAGTCGAGATAATGAACGCACAGTGGTGAATTTACGCCATATCGCAGAATTATTAAGTCAGCAAAGTGAACACTACACCGGTGCGCATAAGCTCTATCAATGGTTTATTCGCCAAATCAATTTAGGCATCAATAATGAAAGCACCCAAGAGCGAAAATTGACCGGGCAATTGGGGGTGCAACTGATGACGATTCATGCATCCAAAGGCTTAGAGTTTGGTTGTGTGTTTTTATTGGGAGCAAATGCGGGCTTAAGTGAAAAAGGCAATTTGAATTTTTCCCTTAAAGACAATCAGCAAAAAAGCCTTGGGTTAGAACGTGTGATTGCCGTGAAGTCTTCAGACTTACCCGAAGATGATATTCAACAAAATGATGCGCGCAATGAAGCAGAGCATCATCGCTTGTGGTACGTGGCGTTGACCCGTGCCAGTTATCGTGTCTATGCCGTGCTACGTCATCATGAAGTAGAAAAGAAACAATTGGCAGAAGCGCGTTCAGGACTGACTTTTTGGCGTGGAAGCGAACCTGATCTGTTCCAACATGCAGAAAGTGTGGATGCTGATGTTTTGCGTGCAGCACCACCAATTTTGACTCAGACTCAGGTTGAAACTGTTGTATTAGACGCTGAAGAAATTCCCAACAGCCATTTTTATCCACGGGAAACCACCAGTTTTACCGCGCTCACGCGTACGGCACATAAGACACATATACAACGTGACCAACTGGCAGCGGCAATGAACGAACAGGAAGACAGTGCTGCCGATGAAGTTGAACAGCTTGAAATCGTTGAAGCAGAAACGGCAGAGAAAATAAGCTGGATTAAACGGCATTTTCCAAAGGGAACCAAGCCCGGAAGTTTCTTGCATAAATTGATGGAAAAAGTTCGATTTAGCACCCCAGAAGAGAAGTTGGCCAAAGCCATCGCATCACGTTTTCATAGTGATGTTGAGTTTGATTCGCCGCAAATGTTGCAAAACTTAATGAAACAGTTCGGGCAAACGGCAAACCCTGAGCAAGATGAAGCTGAACTGATTGAAGAAATGCGGGAATGGTACAGTCAAATTATTCATACACCATTGCATGATGGTTTTAGCTTGCATCAGTTAAACGATGGCGAATATCGTTCGGAAATGGATTTTCATTTGAGTATGGCAGATCGTGCATTGGCGATACGTAAAATACGCATGCTATTTGAAAGCCTAAAAGAGCCAGATTTACAAATACAAGATTTGAATGATGTGTTTACAGCACGCTATCTGACGGGGTCGATTGACTTGGTGTATTTTGATGGTCAGCGCTATCACATTGCCGATTATAAAAGTAATTTCTTAGGCGATCAGACCGCACATTATGATCATGCCTATATTCGAGAAAGTATGAGTCATTCCAGTTACTGGTTGCAGGCTGCATTATATTTGGTGGCCCTGCATCGTTATTTGAAAGCCGTGATGAAAGACTATGATATGACGCAGCATTTGGGTGGGGCGAGTTATCTGTATCTTCGTGGTATGGATGGACAGTCCGATCGTGGAGTATATCACTGGAAGCCGGCGGATACATTCATTCAAAACCTCGATGCAATATTGAGCGAAAAGGTTGTGGCTAAAACGTGAAAAAGCACGAAAAAGATAAAAATATTCACGCTGAAACAATAAGTTGCTTTGTGGATAAGTTTGAGGATAACTGTGTGGAAAATGATCAAAAAGCCTTGTCAGCACAGCCTTTGCACGCGGGACAAGAAAACACTGTAGAAATGCAGGTTTTAGTTACCCAAAATCCCCAAGAAACTGCTGATTTAGATGCGGTTTTGCCGGATTGGATTGACTATTTAATCCAACATTATTTACCCAATCAGGTCAGTCATCCTGCTGCAAATCAGTTAATTCAACAATTGATGCAAGCCGTGGAAAAAGGCGACAGTTGTATTTTGGCCGAAAATGTACAGATTCAATGTTTGGCTCAGATGGTTCAGCTTGAGCAAGCTGAAAAAACGCCGGTTGCGCCTTTTGTATTTGATTCACAGCGACTGTATCTCTATCGCTATTGGGCACTAGAAAATGCTTTAGCCAAGCAAGTTGCACGTTTAAAACAGCAAACAGAGCAAGATCTTAATCAAACGCAGATGCTTAATATTGAAAAGGATTTACTGACCGATCCCCATCAGATCCAAGCACTGCACATGGTGTGTCAGCACAATTTTAATATTATTACCGGTGGGCCTGGGACAGGTAAAACTTATACCTTGGCTCGGATTATTGCCGTGTTGAATGAGCAAAATCCAAATTTAAGAATTGCGATGGCAGCGCCGACAGGAAAAGCGGCGCAGCGAATGGAAGAAGCCTTACAAGCAGCGTTTAAAGATCCTGCATTGCAGCATTATTCGATTATTCACAAACATTTGAAACCCGTAACTTTGCATCGTCTATTGGGTTTAGGGACGCGCGCTATCCCGCGGTTTAATGAGCGCCAACGCTTACCCTATGACGTCATTGTGGTCGATGAAGCCTCCATGTTGGATTTAAGTTTGGCGCAGATGCTATTCGCGGCAATCCCTCAACACAGCAAGCTGATTCTCTTAGGGGATGCAGAACAGTTGGCTTCGGTCGATGTTGGCGCTGTTTTGGCCAACCTTCAGGATGTCGATGCCTTACAAGCCAACCGTACCCATTTACAGACCAGCCGCCGTTTTGTACAGGGTGCAGCCATTGGTGAGTTTGCTCGTTTTATTCAACAACAAGAACAACAGCAAACAACCACTGAAGTTCTGGCGAAATTCGAACATCAGGTGGTATCTGCATCCGAACTTCAGCCGATTCAACTGACACCGAATATGAGCGATGTGATTCAGTTGCAATATCTCCCCGACGCTACGAACAGTGCGGCACATTGGGCAAAATATTATGATCAACTGATGTATGGTTTTCAGCCCTATGTGGCGTGGTTAAAACAATGGCCAGAGCAACCCGCTGAATATGCAAATTGGTCAGCCCAATTGATTCGCTATTTTGATGATTATCGGATTCTATCGGCCATTCGACATGGAAAATTAGGCTTACACGAACTCAATCAGCAGATTGAACTTCGGGTCTTAAATACCTTGGGTGTGTTGAAACAAGGGGATTGGTATGTCGGTCGTCCAGTCATGATGACCTATAACGATTATCAACTTGGACTATCAAATGGTGATATCGGGATTTGCTTAAAACGACCGATGACGGAAAAGTCGCAGTTTGAGGTTTATTTTCCAAGTTTGGATAAATGGGTGGTGGCAACACGGTTACCTAAAAGTATAGAAACCGCCTATGCCTTGACCATACATAAGTCTCAAGGTTCTGAATTTACCCATACGGCGGTAGTTTTGGAAAATCATGCTACCGAAATGATGAGTAAAGAGCTGATTTATACCGCCATCACTCGTGCCAAAAAAGTGGTGAGTTTGCTTGTTGCAAAAGATGCATTGGCAAAAGCGCTTATAAAAAGAACAGCGCGAGTTAGTGGTCTGTTAGAAAAAATTAACAATCACCTACCTTTGTAAAGCCTAGGCAAAATGTACCGTATTTTGTAAGAAATGGCTTACATCGATTCAGGAGATTTGCGCATAGAGCTTTTTAGAGCTTTTTGAGAAGATGACTTCACAGAAAAAGAACTCAACACGGATGGTTGAGTAAAATCGCAAAAGTATAAGAATAACGTCAAAAGACAGCGAACTTACAGTGAAGTAAGGAAATAGGAAACTTACAGCCGCTAAGCCTTGTAGTTTTGGGAGAGACTACAGGGCTTTTTTATGTCTGGAAAATAAGAAATGCCTATACGCTGTAACAGAAAAGAAATAGAGCTTAACTGATGTACGAAAAAGCTTACATATAGATACGAAAAATACGACTTTTATCTAATAGCCGTTGTGGCAAAATCTACCACATAAGGAAGTGCAAGTTAAAACATGGAATGTTTGACATAAGGACGCGGAAAAGCGCCACATAAAACAATAAATAATAAAACAATAACTAAAAAAGAAGAAACTACAGCGCAAAAAAGCCCGAGCCTAGCTCGGGCTTTTTTTTAATCATTCCACTTTGAGTTTTGCATGCTAAACATCGAGTGGCAAAATATATCAAAAAATCAGTTTAAAATTCATTCAATGACATCGCATTCAACATGTTAGAAATATGCGGTTTTGTGTCGCATAAAGTATCGAAACATATAAAAAATTTATAATGGAATCGATGTGAAAAAAAAGGCGCTATTATCGTCATGAAAACCTGACGAAGTCGGCCATCTCTTTTTGCAATTGGGACGATTTTCCCTTAATATAATGCACTTGCTGTAGTGATGCACGGCAGTCAGCTGATTTATCAGTTGATTCGTATCAAAAGTTAACTTTATAAGCATCTCGGAGAAATCGAATGGCTTTAACAAACGCAGATCGCGCAGAGATCGTTGCAAAATTCGCTCGCGCTGAAAACGACACTGGTTCACCAGAAGTTCAAGTAGCTCTTTTAACTGCTCAAATCAATGATTTACAAGGTCACTTCAAAGAGCACAAACACGACCACCATAGCCGTCGCGGTCTTATCCGTATGGTTAACCAACGTCGTAAGCTTCTTGACTACCTTAAAGGTAAAGACGCTACTCGTTACAGCGCATTGATTGCTGCTTTAGGTTTACGTCGTTAATTCGATTTAAACTTTTATTTTCGGACTATTGCATGCTTAGTGCTGTATTACTGAAAACTAAAGTCTATCCAACCTTGGTTGGATAATGGGGAAGGGGCGTTGATTCGCTCCTTCTTTGTGTCTCAAATTAGTATTTTTAATTAATGTTTTTAATATCTAGTGAGGTCGGCTTCTAAGCTTTGTCATTTATGTTGCAGCGTTTGGGGCGTTGAGTGAATGCCAAACCTTAGGGGTCTCCACTAGAATAAAATCAGGAAAAAATAAAACATGTCGATGTTTAATATTATTCGTAAAGAATTCCAATACGGTCAGCATCAAGTTGTCCTAGAAACAGGTCGTGTTGCGCGTCAAGCGAACACTGTAATCATCACTATGGGTGGTGTACAAGTTCTTGTTGCCGTTGTTGCTCAACCAACAGCTAAAGCAGGTCAAGACTTCTTCCCATTGACTGTTAACTACCAAGAAAAACAATATGCTGCAGGTCGTATCCCGGGCGGTTACGGTAAACGTGAAGGCCGCGCGTCTGAAGCTGAAACTCTTATTTCACGCTTAATCGACCGTCCAATCCGTCCGTTGTTCCCAGAAGGTTACTACAACGAAATCCAAGTGACTGCGACTGTGATTTCTTCTGACAAAACGATGGATGCTGACATTGCTGCAATGTTAGGTACATCTGCTGCACTTGCAATTGCGGGTACGCCTTTCCGTGGTCCAATCGGTGGTGCGCGCGTTGGTTTAATCAACGGTGAATACATCCTTAACCCGAACCACGAACAGCTTAAAGAATCTGACCTTGACCTTGTGGTTGCAGGTACAGAATCTGCAGTATTGATGGTTGAATCAGAAGCGAAAGAACTTTCTGAAGACCAAATGCTTGGCGCTGTATTGTTCGGTCATGACGAAATGCAAATCGCGATCCAAGCGATTAAAGAATTTGCTGCGGCTGCTGGTGCAACAGAGTCTACTTGGACTGCACCTGCGAAAAACGAAGACCTTCGTGCAAAATTAAAAGAAGCGTTTGAAGCGAAAATCTCTGAAGCATACACAATCGCTGTTAAACACGATCGTTATGCAGCACTTGATGCGCTTCAAGCTGAAGCTGTTGCTCAATTTGTTCCAGAAGAAGACGTTGACGGTATCGCTGACGACTTAGCTGAATTATTCGAAGACCTGAAATACCGTACAGTACGTGACAACATCTTGTCAGGTAAACCACGTATTGATGGCCGTGATACTAAAACAGTTCGTGCGCTTGACGTACAAGTTGGCGTGTTAGACCGTGCTCACGGTTCTGCATTATTCACACGTGGTGAAACTCAGGCGTTGGTAACAACAACTTTGGGTAATACACGTGATGCGTTAATGGTAGATACATTAGCGGGTACGAAAACTGACAACTTCATGTTGCACTACAACTTCCCTGCATACTCTGTAGGTGAAACTGGTCGTGAATCTGGTCCTAAACGTCGTGAAATCGGTCACGGTCGTTTAGCGCGTCGTGGTGTACAAGCTGTACTTCCAGCAGCTGACCGCTTCCCGTACGTGATCCGTATCGTATCGGACATCACTGAATCTAACGGTTCATCTTCAATGGCTTCTGTATGTGGTGCTTCTCTATCACTTATGGACGCAGGTGTTCCACTTAAAGCGCCAGTTGCGGGTATCGCAATGGGTCTAGTCAAAGAAGGCGAGCGTTTCGCAGTTCTTTCTGACATCTTGGGTGACGAAGACCACCTTGGCGACATGGACTTTAAAGTAGCAGGTTCTGCAAACGGTATTACTGCACTTCAAATGGACATCAAGATCGAAGGTATTACTGAAGAGATCATGGAAGTTGCATTGAACCAAGCGTATGCAGGTCGTATGCACATCTTAAATGCAATGAACCAAGTAATTTCACGCGCTCGTCCTGAAATCTCTATGCACGCGCCTACATTCCAAGTGATCAACATCAACCCTGATAAGATCCGTGATGTGATTGGTAAAGGTGGCGCAACGATTCGTGCGATCACTGAAGAAACTAAAGCAGCAATCGATATCGAAGATAACGGTACAGTTCGCGTATTTGGTGAAACTAAAGCGGCTGCTTCTGCTGCTGTTGCGAAAATCCAAGCGCTTACTGCTGAAATCGAACCAGGTACAATCTACACTGGTAAAGTGATTCGTATCGTTGAATTTGGTGCGTTTGTAAACATCCTTCCAGGTACTGATGGCTTACTTCACATCTCTCAAATTTCTAACGAACGCATTGCGAACGTTTCAGACGTATTATCTGAAGGTCAAGAGATCAAAGTACAAGTTGCTGATGTCGACAACCGCGGTCGTATCAAATTAACCATGAAAGACATCGAACAAGCTTAATGGTTTGTTGATTCACAGGGTTTCGGCTCTGTGAATGGATTCTAAAAAGCCTTGAGTGCAGTCAGAGTATGAACTTTGACTTGCTCAAGGCTTTTTTTATGGCATCATGCAAAAAGTAAACACAATAATAAATGAGATATGCAAACCTATTATTTTTTTCAGCATCCAACAGCCGCGCATATCTATGTGCAAGACCAAGTGCAATGTGAGCATCATCCTGAACTTGAGCCTGAGTTTATTTGGATTGATTGTACCCGTGAAGATGTCGTTAACCGCCCTGAGCAATGGCAGCGTGAGATTATTCAGGCGTGTGATCTACGGGTCAATGAATATCATCTGTGGGATATTTTAAATCTAGAGCATCCGTGTGCCTTTGACACACTCGATGATTACGATTTATTAATTTTTAGAAAAATGGTCACCCCCGATGACCAAATTGTTGCAGGCGCCGACGCGCTTGAAAAGCATGAGCGGGTCTTTGGTTTGGCGACTACCCCGATCAGTTTTTTGCTCACGCCCCAAGTGTTGATTACGGTTCGTGAAAAGGGCAACAAAGCCATTGAAAGTTATATCCAGCGGATTGAAACCTTAATTTCTCGTCCGATTGATGAACAAAATAAACCACGAAAATTAGCCATGACGCCCTTAGATTTGGCATTGCGCTTACTGAATAATATGGTGGATGGATACTTGGATTTACGTGTTCCTTTGACGCGCCGTGTCGAGTTTTGGCAGCAAGAGTTATTACAAGGGCATCGACGGTTTACCAAGTGGCATCAACTGTTGCAGGAAAATATGGCCTTTCAGCAAGTGGAAAACTTGTGTGAAGAGCAAATTGAAGCCTTGCAAGAACTGCGTGATGAAGTTGTGGATAATTACCCGCATTTGAAAGGCAAAAAGCGCAGTGAAAAGCAGGATATCATGCTGGTTCGCGTAGATGATTTAACTAGCCATATCGAACGCATTCAAAAACACACCACACGATTACGCAGTGCCGTGCAGGCCGCCATTGATCTGCATTTTTCAGCCGTTGCCAACCAAACCAATGAAAATATGCGTATTTTAGCGATTATTACGGCGATTTTCGCACCATTAACCTTATTAACTGGTATATACGGTATGAACTTTGAGTTTATTCCCGGACTCAAATCGCCAACCGGTTTTTGGATCATGCTTGGTATCATGTTGATTACCACGATTTTACTGCTGTATTATTTTTATCGACGGCATTTGGTCGGGCGCGGTGAAAAAAGTGTGATTGATATGCTGGCACAGCAGCACGGCGATCAACACATGAATCTGTTTTGGTTTATGGATTATGAACCAATCAAACAGACGGTGAAGGGCACAGTCAAAGGTACGGTTAAAACCATGAAAGAAATTGAGAAGCTGACGAAACTCAAATAATTCGCATCAGCTTCTCAGAAGGATGGGTCTGCTTTAAATCCTTTGATAACTTCGAGACTCACCAAGGGTGCATATTTGAGTTTGCCTTTGCGTTTTAAGCACACTTCGACCAAGGGCTTGTACGGCATTGGGCGTATTGCAGTAAGTGTTCCACTATACGTCCCATCGGCATTTTTGACGATGGTCACATCACCGCGTGAATATCCTGTTTGGTCATCCATGGTTTTTCAAATACTCGTTTATCACTGGCATGTAATAGACTACTGAAACTGAGTAATGCCACCCAATAGGACATGATGCATGTGCATGATGAATCCTTTGTCATGATGTAATTGTTTTACATTTTGTTTTTTAAAGAATCTGCAGTACAACGCGATTTGACCGATCCTTATGGTCTTAGCAATTCAATTGCTTAGCCTCGTGGGTTGTACTGCGAACGACATGCATCATGAAAATTCCCCTATACGAGTCGATATCTCAAGATATATCATCATTTTCATTACTTTTCAGTAAGCGATAAATTTCATCTTTTAGCTTTAATTTCTTACGCTTAATGGTCTCAATATCCGTGTTGTAGTGATTAACAGGATCTAATTCCAATTGAATGATTTCGCGATCCAACTCATCATGTTCTTCAAAGATCCGCGCAAAATGCGGATTTTCATCACGTAACTGAGTGACCAAATCACGGTACTCAGGAAACATGTTTTTGACTTTTTTATTGCAATCTCGTGTTTTCATGGTTGTCGATCATTTCCTCTACAAGAAAAAAGAAAAACGCCCTGCAGGACAGAGCGTTCACGAATACATTTAGTGCGAATGAAGCTGTTGGTGTTTCACTTGGCGACGTAGTTGTTGGACTTCATCAATCAGGTCGAGCATCATGGCGACCGCAGTAAAACTGGCATCGAAATCTCGTTGAAGCCGATAGGCACGCCGTGCGCGAGATATATCATCGCCAAAAAATTGATGAATCCTGTCTTCTGAACGGCTAGGCAGAATATCGTATTCGAGTAGTTGCAGAACCCATTCTGGACTTTGCCCACAGGCAGAGGCAAAGTGTTGTAGATCAAAACTACTTTTTTCGTCTACGATTTCAGTCTGTTTACATCCGTCACAGACAATTTCACGATAATGAATTGTTGTCATGGTGCTCTCCTTAAGACTGTCGTGGATTAAATGACGGAAAAGCTTGAGCAAAAGCCGCATAAGCTTGTTGCTCTTGTTCTGTTTGTGCAGCTGGTATCACTATATTTAAAACCAGGTAAAGCTGTCCGGGTGTTTTGTTTGGTATCCCTTTGTCCTTTAATCGTAGCTGCTGTCCAGTACGCGCATTTTTAGGAATCTGTAGCTCTAATGTTTTGCCATCAGGACTGGTAAATGCAATTTTTTGACCCAATGCTGCTTCCCAAGGACTGATATTCAGTTGTTGGAAAATATCAGCACCTTCTACACGGGTTTGCTCGGTTTGTTTATACAAAATTTCAATGTATAAATTACCAGCAGCTCCACCGTTATAGCCAGCTTGCCCTTGGCCCGAGAGTCGAATTTGTTGACCTGATTTCATGCCTGCAGGAATTTTGACTTGTAGGGTTTTACGTTGAACTTCAGGCTCACCATGGGCATTTAAGCTCGGAATCTGCAAGGTGATATTCTGCGTTGCACCATGAAATGCGATTTCTAAATCCACTTCTAAACTGGCGTGTTGGTCTTCACCACGGAAGCTCTTGGTTTGGCGGTTTGCACGTTGATACTGATAGTCACCGCCACCAAAGCCTTGCCCAAAACGACCAAACAAGTCTTCAAATCCACTAAAGTCCGCATGCTGACCATCAGTCGTCGATTGGCGATAAAACTGAGATTGGTCAAAACCACCTTGGTTGCCAGCATTAAACCCAGCAAATCCTTGAGGATGATCGAGTTCAAAATCGTATTGTTTTTTCTTTTCGGCATCACTTAAAGTGTCGTATGCAACATTAATCGCTTGCATACGCGTTTCGGCATCAGCTTCTTTGCTGACGTCAGGGTGATATTTACGCGCCAATTTTCGATAGGCTTTTTTAATTTGATCTGCCGAAGCATCTCGGGCGATCCCTAAAGTTTGATAGTGATTGTCTGGCATACTCTCTGTATAAATATTGATTATGTTTTAATCAATATAGAAGGGTTCATCAAACTGTCATAGGGGCAAACAGCATCTTATTGTTTCAAAACATGACAATAAAAAAGCCTCACGAGGAGGCTTTTAAAAACACATTTAAAATTAATATTTTATCCAAGTGACACTACGACCAATCACAGATACACCAACATACCCACGTATAGTTAAATGTTTTCCTGAAGCACTAAGTCTTGCTTTGCCTTTATAGATTTTTCCACCAATCGGGTCCAGAACTTTACCATTTTGGAATTCACGTGGATTTTTTGGATCTTGTTTAAAGTCCCAAATAAATGGCAAGCCGATAAAAGGTTTATTTTTCAATTCACCTGGGCAGTTCGAGCAGACGCCCATTTTTTCAGTGCCAGGGACATTGCGTGTGGTGACAATGATGCCTTCATAGCTTCCATCGGCTTTTTTGCGAATTTCAACGTCTGCACGTGAATATCCGGTGCGGTCATCGACAGTTTTCCACTTACCCACTAGCGGATCGGTTTCCGCAGCGATTGACAATCCTGACAAAGTGCTAAGTACTATTCCGGCAAATAATTGTTGATATATTTTTTTCATTTCATCCCCTGAAAATTCAGAATTGTGTTTTTAGAGTAAGTTGCCTAATTTATATATAAAGCCCTACAAAATCAATGTGATGGTTTGTGATGTATTTGGCAGATTTTTTTAAAACACTGCTTTAATATGGATTTTTTACTCTAATTTTTAAGTTAAAAAAGGCCTTTAATGATTTAAAGGCCTCGTGCTTAGTTTTTGACCCAAGTGACATTACGTCCAATTGCAGAGCCTTCAGTACGACCATTGATGATCAAATGCTTGCCATTATTCATCAAACGAGCGCGTGCATTGTAGTGCTTGCCTGATTTGGGATCGAGCATCACTCCACCCACAAATTCATTGGGCTTTTCTGGATCAGCGCTTAAGCCGCTTAAAGTGGTTAAACCGACCATGGGTTTATTTTTCTGAGCACCGGTGCATTGCGTGCATGTCGAAACATTTGCTGTTCCGGGTACGCTTCGGCTTTGGATAATGGTGGCCGAATACAGGTCATGCTTATCTTTGCGAATCACCACATCGGCAAGGGAATATCCTGTTCGATCATCAATGGTTTTCCATGTCCCCACTAAGGGATCAATCGCTGCAAAAGCAGAGGATAAACTGCAGATGGAGAACATGCCGAACAGGATAGAAGGGAGGAATTTAACAGCCATATAATTACCCACATTACACAAAAAGCGGATGCCTAAAACTTAAAGGCATAAAAATATTATGGGTTTAATGTAGCCTGAAATAATATGAATATTCTAGTGATTTTTTAAGAATTGGTATTTATATTTTGAGCCAAAACATGAACGAGTTGGCGCTAAATGAGGTTTATGCTGAACGTCTACGCACTAGTAAAATAGTCGGAATTCATCTCAAAGTAGATTATTATCGGCATGATGAACTCGTCTGGAGTTGAGTTCATCATGCCAATGAAAGCCAAATGGCGACTTTAGTTGACGCGGATCCAAGATACCGTCCGGCCGAGAAGCGTGGTTCCAACATAACCTCGAAGTGTCAGGACATTGCCGCGCGCATTCAATTGCCCTTTACCTTGATAAGTATTGCCTGAAAGTGGGTCGATCACCTTGCCATCGGTGTACGCATCCTCTTTTGCATTATGTTTAAAGCCAGAGAATATCGGTAAACCAATTAAGGGTGCATTTTTGAGTTTACCTTCGCATTTTTCACAAATCGTGGTGACAGGGCGGTTGGGGATGGCATGCACTTTGGTGATTTTACCGGTATAGCTGCCGTCTTTTAATTTAGTGATTTTGACTTCAGCACGAGCATAGCCTGTTTTATCATCTATGGTTTTCCATGTCCCGACGAGGTCTGCTGCATGTGCTGTCATTGGGCCAAAGTAGAACATGGCTAAAGCAATAGCGAGTGTTTTGAGTTTCATAATTTATCCAGTTTTTTTTACATTATTTTTCAATTAAAAATAAAGCTTTGTTGGTTTTTTTGACTTTATTTCTGGCGCGATTCTACTCGAAAAAAAATTGATCGCAAATACAGCTGATCATGTTGATGCTTTATAGTTCGAACCCATTCGACTAAGCGCAAGAAAGTAGTAGGTCTAAATTTTATCGGGACAATAAAAAAGCACCCCGAAGGATGCTTAGATTTAGGCTTTTAATCATGCAATGATTTAGCTAAGGTGTTGACCAAAAAGGGATAAAGCTTCTTCTGCCGTAAAGGTATATTTTGTATTACAGAATTGGCAGTCCATTTCAATTGGGTTTTGAAACTCTAGAGTTTCACGAACTGCAGCAACACCAATTTGTTCAAGTGCTGTCGCACAGCGTTCTTTTGAACATGTGCAGCCAAATTTTAAGGCTTCAGTTTCAGGTAGACGAACTTCTTCTTCGTTATATAAACGATATAAAATTTCGTTTGCAGATAAAGACGTTAACTCTTCTGCTTTTAATGTCTCGGTCAGCATGGTTAAACGTGGCCATAGGTCTTCATCGACACGGCGTTGTTCTTCTTCGCTGTTACGCGGCAATAACTGGATCAGTAAACCACCTGAACGGCTGTTGCTGCTTGCTAAGACGATGCGTGTCGGGATCTGTGCAGATAGATCATAATATTGCATCAAGCAACCCGCTAAAGTCGGTTTGTCTAAAGGTACAATCCCTTGATAACGCTCACCAAATTCAGGCTCGATATTAATGAAAAGTACTGGGTTTACCAAGGCTTTGAGTACCGTGCTGCTGTCTTCAGCGGTTTGAAAGTGCGGGTCTTCTTCATAATCTGCAAGTGCGCGAACTTCACCGAGATGATTACATTCCGCCATTGCCCATTTAAAAGTGCCTGCAGCCTGAATTTGTAAGCTAATACGACCTTTAATTTTTAAGGTGCTGGCCAACAAGGCAGTCGCGCTGAGCATTTCACCCAAGAGAATTTGTACAGCAGGTGCATAGTCACGCTGTGCAAGAATCGTTTGTAGGGCTTCTTCAAGATGAACCACTTCTCCACGAACAGGGCTATCTTCAATAAAAAAGCGTTGGCGTAAATCTGACATAAAATTCTCCATAACCCTGCTTTAATGGTGACGATATTGTAAAACACAAGTCATTCATTATCATCTCTTGTGACATCAATACGATGACGTTGTAAGCTGCGTTGTAAATCAACACCTGTAGGTTTTTCAAGGGCTTGCGCATCGCTTTCAAACAAATGTTCCAGTTCAGCTAAAGCGTTACGATGCGTTTCATAAATTTTTTGTTCATCGGTATAGATTTGCTGCTGTTGAGTCAGCAGTTTTTCATCATAATCACGGAACAATTCGATACTTTTATAGGCATCTTCATCGCTGAAGCCTAAGTCGCACAGCATGTGATAGGCCATTCCTAAAGACGATAAATAGGTTTCACGCCAAATATGCTCAATCCCCAAATCACGCAGCAGATGCACCTGATGACGGTCACGCGCACGGACCAATAATTTTAACTGAGGGTAATTCAGGCGAATATGACGCGCCACGTTCATCGAGTCTTCAATATCATCTATGGCAAGGACGAACACTTTGGCATGTTCAATGCCCGCAGCGCGTAAAATATCTGGTTGTGTGGCATCGCCATAATATAGATGACCACCATAATTACGTACGAAATCGACTTTGTCTAAGTTGCTATCAATAGCGGTAAAAGACAAATGCTGTAAATGCGCCACACGAGCAATGATTTGTCCAAAACGTCCAAAGCCCGCAATAATCACAGGATTATGTTCATCCGGAATGTCGTCATATTCGGGGATGGTTTTTGGATTAAAACGTGGCAAAATTTGTGATTGTATTAACCAGTACAACATAGGGGTCAACACCATCGACAAAGTGACGATGAGGGTTAATGGCTCCAAAATGGCTTGCTGTACGACATTTTCACTTTTCGCCACACTAAAGACCACAAAGGCAAATTCACCGCCTTGAGCCAAACAGGTCGCCAGTAAAATACTGTTGCGCCATGAATTTTTAAGATAACGCGCAATCGCCGTAAGTGACGCCATTTTGATGAGCATCAGTGCCAATGCACCACCGATAATGAACCATGGCATTTCAACGAATAATGACAGTTCTGTGGTCATGCCCACGGTCATAAAGAACAAACCAAGTAAAAGCCCTTTAAACGGAGCAATACTGGCTTCGAGTTCATGGCGGAATTCCGAGTCTGCCAATAGCACGCCAGTCAAAAATGCTCCGAGTGTGGTACTGATGCCAAGTACATCCATCAACACCACGACACCCAGCACAATAAATAAGCCAACAGCAGTGATCAGTTCATGCGCACCACTTTTCGCGACGAAGCGGAAAAAAGGCCGCATTAAGTATCGACTAAATAAAAATAAGCCTGAAAAAGTCGCAATGATTGCAGCGAAATAGGCGATTCCGTGATGTGATGATTCTGTTCCTGCGAGCAGGGGAATGACTGCAATCAGGGGAATCGCGGCCATATCTTGAAACAGCAAAATCGAAAAGGATTGTTGCCCATAGGTGGTGTTTAATTGCTGCTTCTCACTCAGCATCTGCAAGACAAAGGCAGTAGAAGAAAGAGCGAGAGCGAAACCGATAACGATACTGGCTGCAATGCCTTGTTGTAAGGCAAAAAAACTGCCTAGCGCTAAAACAAGACCGGTCAGACCGACTTGTAAACTCCCCATGCCGAAAATAGAACTACGCATACTCCATAGACGCTGTGGACGGAGTTCGAGGCCGATCAGGAACATCAGTAAGATCACGCCAAACTCAGCGAGATCTTGGATCGCTTGGGGATCACTGGCAATGTTAAAGACATCGGGGCCGAGCAAAATACCAGTGAACAGATATCCCAATACCGTTGCAATACCAAAGCGCTTGAGCAAAGGGACAAGCAATAAGGATGCGCCAAGGAAAATTGTGATCTGTAACAGTAGTGACATTTACTCGTCCTAGAGTTGTGTTTTTGGTCGAAAGTTGCAATTCAGTATGACTGATTTTTCAGACTGAATTGTACGCGTTTAACTGAGTTCCTGTGGGTCTATATCGAGGCTCAATTTCATATTTGATGGCTTGTTATGCAAGATGTTTTGCCACCAATAACGCAGATAATAATGTAAGCGCGCACGATCTGTAGACAGTAAAACCATGTGGGATTGATAACGTCCGGCTTTGCGCTCCATCGGGGCAGGAATCGGCCCCCAAATGTCAATAATTCCAGCAGAGTCCTGACGCAGCAATTGGGCATGTTGTTGTAAAAATTCAGTATTGAGTTCTTGGTTTTTGGACTCACAGCGTACCAATGCGGCGTAGCGAAACGGTGGCATTTGTGCCATTTCCCGTTCTTTCATGGTTTCTTTGGCAAATTTTCGGTAGTTCTCATTGACCAAGATATTCAAAAGTGGATGGTCGGGTCTTAGGGTTTGTAAAAACACATCGCCTTTACGTTCACCACGGCCGGCACGACCTGTGACTTGCACAATGAGTTGAGCGGTACGTTCGATGGCACGGAAGTCCACACTCAGCAGACCTGAATCGATATCTAAAATCGCCACCAAGGTGACGTAAGGAAAATGATGACCTTTGGCCAACATTTGCGTACCAAGCAAAATAGCAGGCTCACTTTTTTGAATTTTGTCATAAATCTTTTGCCAACTACCAACGCGGCTGGTCGAGTCACGATCCACTCGAATGATGTCATGTTCAGGAAACAACTCATTTAAACTTTCTTCAACTTTGGCTGTGCCCATCCCAATAGATTTGAGCTCCTGATGATTACACTGTGGACAGTGATCTGGCATACGGTGAATGGTGCCGCAGTGATGACAATGTAAATGTTGATAAGGTGTACGATGAACCGTGAAATTGGCATCGCAATGTGGGCATTTAGCTTGCCATGCACAACTTTCACAAATCAGTACAGGTGCATAACCCCGGCGGTTTAAAAACACCAATACTTGCTCTTTTTTTTCAAGGCGCTTACGGATTTCACCAATTAATAATTGGCTGATTCCATGCTGTTTCTGTGCCACTTTCAAATCAAGGATGTGCATTTTCGGCATGACCGCGGTGCCTGCGCGTTGGTTTAATTCCAAAATTGTCATCTTGCCTTGTTTGGCAAGGGCATAACACTCGATACTAGGCGTGGCAGAACCTAAAATTACAGGGCATTGTTCCAGATGCCCACGGTAAAGTGCGACATCCCGAGCGTGATAGCGAAAGCCTTCTTGTTGTTTAAAGGACAGATCATGCTCTTCATCAATCACAATTAAACCTAGATTCGGCAGTGGGGTATAAATCGCAGAACGCGTGCCTAAGATAATAGACGCCTTGCCCGTTTGCGCCGCTTGCCAAGCTTGCATACGTTTTGAATCGTTTAACCCCGAATGTAATAGGGCAATATTGCAATGAAAACGTGATTGGAAGCGGCTGATGGTCTGTGGGGTAAGTCCAATCTCAGGAACTAAAACCAAGACCTGTTTGCCTTGCTTGAGAACCTCTTGCATGATTTGTAAATAGACTTCAGTTTTACCACTGCCAGTTAAGCCATCGAGCAGGAAGGCCTGATATTTTTTACGTGCTTTTAATACGCTATCGATCGCTTTTTTTTGGTCAGGGTTTGCTGTAAGTGGCATTTGCGCCATGCTCATGGGCATCGGGCTAAAGTCCTGTTCCGCCAAGACACATTGGCAGATGCCTTTTTTCTCTAAGGCTTTGAGTGTTGCTGTTTCCACACCTGACAAATTTAAAAGATTTTCACCTGTGCCTGTGGGATGTAATTTTAGTATTTTATACGCTTCTTGTTGACGCTCTGAACGTTTAATTTTGTCATCGGCATGGTGGTCGAGGAGATTCCATGTTCGTGCCAATAAATTATAGGGTTTCCCTTGGCGTAACAGCGTTGGAAGGGCACTTTGCATGACTTCACCAATTGGAAATTGGTAATACTGTGCAGACCATGTCAATAAATTTAAAACTTTCTCATCTAAAATGGCGCGATCATCAAGTAGTTCAGTAATGGCCTTGAGTTTAAAGCTTGAATCGAGTGGTGCATCGGGTGCAATTTTTTCCACGATGATACCGGTCAAATTTTGCCGACCAAAAGATACAGCAACGCGTGCACCTACTTCAGCTTTTTGGTATTGCTCTTGGCTTAAGCTGTAATCGAAGCAGTCGTATAAATATACCGGAACGGCGACTCGAACGCGGTAAATAGGTGTTGCAATGCTCGCTGAATTTGCCATAAAACGTGGATAAGTTCCTGATTAAATTTCGTCGTGATCGTAAAGGAGTTGTGTTAGAGTGAGCTCATATTTTATATCTAAGAATATGAATGATTTTGATGGTCAGACGCAACTGCGCTGATAGAAATTTTGGAAAATTAGAGCATTACAATGCCTGCATATCAGTTTACTGCCATAGACGTTTCAGGGAAGCAGCAGAAGGGTGTACTTGAGGGTGATTCTGCGCGTCAAATTCGTCAACAGCTCAGAGATCAGTCACTCATTCCAGTTGCTGTCGATCCGATAGAGCAAAAAGACAAACACACGCAGCAGCGCTTGTTTCAAAAAGGGCTGAATGCCTATGACTTGGCTTTATTGACTCGCCAACTTTCAGTTTTGGTTGCCGCTGCGATTCCATTAGAAGAAGCGATTCGTGCTGTGGGAAAACAAAACGAAAAAGCCCATGTGCAAAACCTGTTGATGTCGGTGCGTTCTAAAGTTTTGGAAGGGCATTCTTTAGCCAACGCACTACAACAAGCGGGACGCTTTCCTGAACTGTATATTGCCACGATTGCAGCAGGTGAGCGTTCAGGTCATCTCGATCTCATTCTCGACCAACTTGCCGATTACACCGAAAACCGCTTTGCCATGCAAAAAAAAGTGCAGGGTGCGATGATTTATCCCATCATCCTGATGTTAATGTCTTTCGGTATTGTGATGGGACTCATGACCTATGTGGTCCCAGATATTGTCAAAACCTTTGACCAAAGCAAAGATGCCTTGCCGTGGATAACGATCGCTTTAATGAAAGCCAGTGATTTTATTCGAATGGCCTGGCCATTTTTATTGGTCGGTAGCGTAGTCTCGATTTTTCTCTTGGTTCGATTCCTCAGAACAGCGGCGGGACATTATGCCTTTGACCGATTGACCTTGAAATTACCGTTATTTTCCAAACTGTCTAAAGGTATTAATGCCGCTCGTTTTGCCAGTACCTTGTCGATTTTAACCAAGTCTGGCGTGCCATTGGTCGATGCTTTAAAAATTGGCGCAGCGGTCAGTAATAATTGGGTGATTCGAGATTCGGTCAACCTTGCGGCAGAGAAAGTAACAGAAGGTGGTAATTTAGCAACACAGCTTGAGCGAAGTGGTTATTTCCCACCGATGATGGTACAAATGATCAAAAGTGGTGAAAGTTCAGGCGAATTGGATCGGATGCTAGAACGTGCGTCGACGATGCAAGACCGTGAAGTGACGACCTTAATTTCAACTTTATTGGCGTTGCTTGAACCGCTGATGTTGGTATTTATGGCGAGCATTGTACTGGTGATCGTGATTGCTGTGATGCTGCCAATCGTGAATATGAATAATATGATTTAAGACATTCGAACAATGATGTGAACAGAGATTTGTAACATGCAAGTGAAGACAAAAAATATGAAGCAACAAGGTTTTACTTTAATTGAAGTGATGGTGGTCATTGTCATTTTAGGTGTTTTGGCTGCGCTGATTGTACCGAACGTGATGGGCCGTGGTGAAAAAGCCAAAGTCGATACTACGGCGATTACCTTAAAAACTGTGGCAGGTGCACTAAAGCAATACAAAATTGATAATGGTAAATATCCATCGATGCAAGATGGTGGTTTAAATGCCTTAATCACTAAGCCAGAATCTGCAAAAAATTGGTTACCAGATGGATACTTAAATGGGCAATATCCAAAAGACAGTTGGGACAATGACATTCAATATGTGATTCCCGGTTCTGAAGGCCGTCCTTATGATCTTTATTCATTTGGTGCGGATGGTCAGTCTGGCGGTGAAGAAAATGATGCCGATATTTACTATAAACACTAACTGAGAATAATTATAAATTCAGTTTTAATGGAATTAATCACTTCACTTAATAGGATGTTTCAATATTGAGTGAAGTGATAATAAATCTTAATTATAAACTAATATTAAGTTGTTGAATTTACTTTAAATTATATAATATAAAATATGTGATATTTATAATAAGAATTATTCCCAATTTTATTGATTACAATAATCGTAAAATATGAATAAATATAGGCTTTTCATTTAAATAAAACCGAGCATAATATCTTTTATGGTACTTTTTTAGCCATGGAGGATAGTATGAAAGCATTATTATTAACGGATGAAATTAACCAATTTCATTGGTCTATGCTGAAATCTGTTCTTTTGATTTTAAGTATTCTGCCGATCAGTCAAGGCATTGTGTATTTATGGCAAAGCACTGAGGGCAGTAGCCAAATTATGGTGGGCTTCTTTGCCATGAGCTTAATGAGTTCATTACTGGCTTTAAGTTTTTGGTCTGCATTAAAAGCGACTGTGGCAAATTTAAAACAAGAACATGCATCTGCCATCGAACAAATGGTTGTTCGTCTTTATCGATATATTCCAATGGTATCTTTAGCTGCCATGCTTTCCTATTTAGTTACGCAGTTATAACCCCAAAATTAAACTTTCCAAACTGGAGCTTGTTCCAGTTTTTTTATGTCTCGTGCAAATGAACAGTTAGCCTAGATCAAAGCGTACATTAATGTGATACGTGTTCTAAGATGACCTTGCTTTGTCTGTTTTGACGCATCGAATGTCTGCTTCACATATCGTCAGCCTGAATGAAATTTTTATAATGCTTAGATATCAGATCTTAGATAGTCAGATGAAGTACAACAAAGAAAAGCAAGAGGAAAAGATGCAACAGATCGATTGGCAAGATTTTTTGAAAGTTGAATTACGTGTGGGGAAAATTGTACAGGCGGAAGTCTTTGAGCAAGCACGTAAACCTGCGTACATTCTTTATGTGGATTTTGGAGAGGAACTGGGCATTAAAAAATCCAGTGCGCAAATTACACAGCTATATCAGCCGGAAAATCTATTGGGAAAATTGGTCGTTGCCGTCGTGAATTTTCCAAAAAAACAAATTGGTCCAATCCAGTCAGAGTGTTTGGTCACAGGTTTTCATAATGCAGAGGGGCATGTTGCTCTTTGTGTGCCTGATGCAGAGATTCCCCTAGGCACTAAGTTACTTTGAAAAAGTAAGGTGAGCTGGCACCCTGAAAGTTGATCAATAAAAAACCGAGCTTTGGCTCGGTTTTTTGATCTTTTGTAGCGGAATTAACGGCGTGATTTAAAAGAAATATCAACTTTACGCGGGCGATAAATCCAACCGAGAACCAATAACAAGAATGAGAAAATCAACACAGGCCAATCACTTAAGCGTGTGTAAAGTGTCTCGCCTTGCATGGCAGGTAAATCACCACGAAGTACCGCATCTTTATCCATCGGTGCTTGTTTCACAATGTGGCCATTATGATCAATAAAGGCGGTAATGCCGGTATTGGTTGCACGGATAAACCAACGGCCATTTTCTTTGGCACGCATTTGAACCATTTGTAGGTGCTGATGTGGGCTCGCTGTTCCAGTAAACCAAGCGTCATTAGAAATAGTCACTAGGTAGTCACTTTGACTGGCATTACGGCGCGTTAAGTTGGGGTAAGCCACTTCATAGCAAATCGCCGCACCTAAATCATGACCTTTAACATTCAAAGGCTTTTGGTTGTTTGCGCCACGTGAAAAGCCACTCATCGACGGGTCATTTTGTAGGGCAGGCAGTACCCAACTTAGCATCCCTGAAAGCGGAATGTATTCACCAAAGGGAACTAGACGTTGCTTCTTGTATAGGCCAGAAGACTCATCACCAGTTGCCATGATGGTGTTGTAATACATAGGGTGTTGGTTTTGCTGTGATTCTGTCAAGTCCCAATAGGGAATACCTGTCACCCAAGCCGTACCTGTTTTATTGGCTTGGACTTTCATCGCATCCAAAAACGGCTCTATATCGGTTTGGAACATTGGAATGGAGGATTCTGGCCAAACAATGACATCACGGCCCCATTCGGTCCGACTTAATGACGCATATTTCATTAAGGTTTGAGCTTGGTATTCTGTTAACCATTTTAAATCTTGTGGAATATTGCCTTGAATTAAGGAAACACTCAGCGGTTTTTCATTTTTAGGCTGAACAAATTGCAATTGCGCTGCACCCCATGCACCGAGCAAAACAAGGGCAGAGGGAACAATCCAAAAGATGCGTTTACGCAGGATTTCAACCAAGGCGCAGGCCAATACAATGACCGCAAAAGATACTCCAAAGATCCCGAATAATGGCGCATAGCCATCGAGGAATCGTTCAGTAAAGGCATAACCTGCAAACAGCCATGGAAAACCGGTAAAGACCCAAGTTTTACTCCACTCGAAAAACACCCACAGTGGCGCAAAGGTCAGTGGGGTTTCTGGAAAGAAGCGGCGGTAGAGCCAACTCTGAACTGCGGTAAACAGCCCCATCACAATCGCCATAATGGCAATCATCAAAACACTCAGTGCTGAATTGGTATCACCATAGACATGGATCGAGGTATACAGCCAAAAAGCCCCGACAAACCATAAGCCAAAGCCATAAGCTAGACCAATGAAAAACGATTGTTTTGGGGTACGCTGACTTAAGCATGCATATAGCAGGGCTGGAGATAAAATTGCCAACCACCAATAATGATAAGGTGCCAGCGACAAGCTGAAGATGGCACCTGAAAATAATGCAATCAGCAAAGGATAGATGAAAGGTAGCTGTTTTTTTTGTTCTGAGTGGTTTAGCAGCTTATCAAAGTAGGTTCTCATTTACGGACAGCTCGGATCAGATGAATAGTACGTGCATCTGCCTCCAAAATGGTAAATTCCCAGTTTTCAAGTTCAATCACTTGACCTTGTAAATCACTGACCAAGCCCATTTCTTGTAGCAGTAAGCCGCCCACAGTTTCTACTTCATCATCTGAAAAATCAGCATCTAAAAGATTGTTAAAGTGTTCAATTGGTGTAAGTGCTTGAACCAACCATGTATTTGCACTTAACGGGTCTTCATCTGGAATGATAAATTGAGCTTCTTCATCGACTTTGTCGTGTTCATCTTCAATTTCACCCACAATTTCTTCAAGAATGTCCTCTAAAGTGACTAAGCCTGAAGTTGTGCCATATTCATCAATCACTACAGCGATATGGGTTTGGGTATTTTTCAACATACGTAAAACTTGGTCAGAACGCGCGCTCTCGGGTACAAATAAGGGTTGACGCATTAATGCACGAATATCGACTTTGGTGGTCGGTTCTGTCAAAAATGGCAACAAATCTTTGGCCAACAAAATACCGACAACATTGTCTGGCTGGTCTGAGGAAAAGACTGGGAAACGTGAGTGTGCAGATTCAACAAGTACATGCAAAATATCTAATAGCTCATCATCTTCTTGTAAGCTGATCATCGCAGTACGGGGGGTCATGACCTCGCGGATTTTAGTTGCAGGTAAGTCGAGTACCCCTTCGAGCATGGCAACTGTATCGGGTTCTAAGAAGCGACGTGAATCTTGTACCAATTTCAACAGTTCGTCACGGGTTTCTGGTGCAGTGCCCAGCCATTTACGTAAGCCGCGCATGCCCCACGACGGGCCGGATTCCTCTTGCATGATCTTTCCTAAAGACTCTTAATATCTAATAAATGATGATTTTATCATACCGTAGAAAATACAGTTGTCTATTGTTAATGTTGATCTCGATGATGAGCGATCAAGTCATTTTAAGACGCTATCGTTTGCATTTTTCAAGCTAACATTCGGTCGTCAGGATTATGCTAAAATAGCCCTAGATTTTAATACTGAGTTTTCTAATGTCTGAGCCTTCTGTGCCCCCATCAATTCAATTAAACACCCGTGGCTTACGTTGCCCTGAGCCTGTGATGATGTTGCATCAAGCCATTCGTAAATCAAAATCGGGTGATATTGTGGAGGTTTTTGCAACAGATAATTCGACCTCTTGGGATATTCCGAAATTTTGTATGCATTTAGGTCATGAGCTTTTGCTTCAAGAAGAACGTCTTGATGAAAATGGAAATAAAGAATTCCATTATTTGGTTCAGAAAGGTTAATTTAAGAGATTGTAAAAAATAATAATTATTAAGATGTTACATTTTTATTAATAAAATAGGCTGGTCAAGTCTGATGGCTAGCCTATATCATTCGCAGCATAATTATACAAAGTTTAAAAAACAGACTTTTAAAATGTCAAATTCGATTGCTCTTATACTTGAAAAATTAGGCTTATCCGCCCAAAAACGTGCCATTCATGTGCAATTTTCCAACCCTGCGTTGAATGACGAGCTTTTTATTCAACGTATTGATGGGGAGCATGTCTTAAACCAAGGCCTGCAAGCGACTTTGATTTGCCTATCTACGAATGCACTTATTCCACTAAAACAATTTATTGGCGCACAGGTCGCCGTTGATCAAGTGACCGATCAGGGCGAACTCTTCCGCACCACGGGTATTATTACCGAAGCCACCCAAGGCCAGAGTGACGGTTCACTCACGCTGTATAAACTCACTTTAGAAGATGCAACATCGCTGTGGCATAAACGCAGGAACAGCCGTGTGTTTATGAACAAATCTGTTCGCGATGTCAGTGAAACTCTCTTTAAAGAATGGCAAAGCAAAAGTCCGCTCTTTGCTGCCAGTCTAACGCTAGATCTAAGCGGTTTAAGTCAGAACTATGATGTACGACCTTTCATCATGCAGTCGAATGAAAGCGATTATGACTTTTTAACGCGTCTTTGGCGCAGTGAAGGCATCAATTGGCTCATCGATGAAGCGCAGCTGAAAGTGCCGCATTCTTCAGCGCCAATTGAAAAACAAAAACTTCGCCTGATTGATGACAATAGCCAATATCAAGTACTCAGCCGTCGTAGCATCCGCTTTCATCGTTCTAGTGCCACAGAAAAACAAGACAGCATCACCAGCTTGATCGGTGAGCGTAGCATTCAACCGACTGCGGTCCATGTACAGCGCTGGCAAGCCGATGGACTCAGCCAAGAAGAAGGCGCAGGTTCAGTTCAAAGTAAACATCAGCATAGCCAAAGCCAAGACAATGCCAGCTTAAGTTTGGAACAAGCATGGCATGTCAGCCCTGCATGGATGCAAGATTTAAAAGGTGAAGATCAAGCCACTGCTTCATCCAATAGCCAAATTGAAAAACTGAATCAAAACCTAACGCGCTATCACGAGCTACAATCGAAAAAATTCAATGCACAATCGACTGTGCGTGATACCCAAGTGGGTTATTGGTTTGAATTGAATGAACACCCAGAAATCGATCAACACAGTGGTGCAGACAAACAATTTTTAATCACAGAAAAAAAATTCTATAACCAAAATAACTTACCTAAAGACCTCTCTGAACAAGTCAATCAACTGATTGAACAAAGTCAGTGGAACATTAAACCGATCCATGAACAGGCCGAGCGTCAGGCCAATCAGCTCACATTACAACGCCGCAATATTGCGACGGTTCCTGAATATAACCCACTCGAACACCGTCCAAGCACCCATCCGCAACGTGCTAAAGTCGTTGGTCCAAGCGGTGAAGAAATTCATGTCGATGAATGGGGACGTATCAAAGTCCGCTTCTTATTTACCCGTGGTAATGACCACAGCCATGATGGCGGTGCAGGCAGCAATGACAATGATACGGACTCTGCATGGGTAGATGTACTTACTCCATGGGCAGGCGAAGGCTATGGCACACGCTTCTTACCGCGCATTAATGAAATCGTGGTCATCGATTTCTTTGACGGTAATATCGACCGACCATTTGTAGTGGGGCGCATACATGAGGCACAGCGCAGTCCAACCCAATTTGATAGTAAAGGCAAACTGCCAGACACCAAAAAACTGGCTGGAATAAAAAGTAAGGAAGTCCAAGGTGAAGGCTTTGGACAACTGCGCTTTGATGACACCACAGGACAAATCTCGACACAATTACAAAGTACCCATGGTGCCACTCAGCTCAACCTAGGAAACCTCAGTCATCCCAAAGAAACCGCAGAAAGTGAGGGAAGAGGCGAAGGCTTTGAACTGAGAACCGACCAATGGGGCGCAGTGCGTGCAGGACAAGGGCTCCTTGTCAGCACACACCCACAACAACAAGCAGCAGCAATGCACCTCGATGCACAAGCTGCGAAAGAACAAATCGAAGCGAACTTAAACAGCAGTAAAGCCTTAAGTGAAGTGGCGAAAAATCAACAAACTGACCCACTTGAAGTCTTAGATAATCTGAAAAACCTCCTTGGACAAATCGAAAAAGGCAGTAAAGAAAAAGCTGATGCCTTTAAACAAGCCCTAATGATTTTATCTGCACCAAACTCAATTGCTGTAAGTAGTCAGGAAGATATTCATCTTTCAGCAGATGGACAGATCAGCCAAAGTGCAGGCGATAGCATCAATCTCAGCAGTCAAAAATCCTTAATTGCCCATGCACAAAGCAAGATCAGTCTATTTGCAGCACAAGAAGGCTTACGTGCGTATGCGGGCAAAGGCAAAGTTGAAATCCAAGCCCAAGGCGATGGGGCAGATTTGATTGCACGAAAGGGTATTCAAATTATTTCCACGGAAGATAAAGTTGAAATCAAAGCGAGCAAAAAAATTGTTTTGGTTGCGGGTGGTAGTCAGATTGAGATTAGTAGTGCGGGTGTATTGCCGACAACTAGCGGTAAGTTTGAAGTGAAGGCGGGGCAGCATCAGTTTTTAGCTGGGCAAACGCAGAGTGCTGATTTAGGCGTGATGCCTAATATTTGTGTTGAGTGTTTGATATCATCTCTGAAAAATTTAACCTTTTTTATAAAAGGCTAAACAATGAATACATATATTTTAATTGATCTGCTGCAGTATAAGCAGGCAAAAAAAGCATTAAACGGTTCTGATTTTAAATATCTTTTTGAAAAATTTAATAATCCTAAAATATTAGAATTTTCTCCTGTGCTAGCTGTGTATAACGAGAACATTTTAAACCAGTTCAATGAATATATTGTTATCAGTAGCCGGTTGGAAATGGATGAAGTCTTAAATGCGCTGTTTAAAAAATGCTTCAGTTTTTCCAATTTTGAGAATTCAATGTGCAAACTGTATGAGCCATTTACTGTATTTTCATTATTTGACATTTTAAATGTTGAGCAGAAACACATTGTATTTTCAGGTTTTGAATCGTTTACGGTTCTTTTTAATGGAGAAATCCGTTCGCATTTTTATCAGAGTACAGACTGTTTAAAAACGTTGATCATGCTTGAGAATGCGCAGTTCGAATCGATTTTCGAAAAAAGAATAGAATACTTTAAAATAAATTTTTGCAAAAAAAATAATGCAGATTTTTATCAAATTTCAGCAATCGTTGATTATGCACTGCAATGCGAGATACTGGAAATCCCTTATATTGAGCGATTTGTCATTGCTGCGCAGAAAATAAAATTTGATGTGAATAAATTCAACCGAGAATATCCGTTTTTGAAAGACCCTGATGAACCCGATTTAATGAAAATATTACAATTAGAAAGTTATATGGTGGCTGCTGATGTCTGATCCATTTGAACAAATAAGAAAAGAAATGGCGAATAAACAGAATGCCATCACCAATTGCAAAAAGAATGAGGTTTTGCTGGAACTAGCGAGTAAACCGATTCCAAACAGCTATATGTATATGTGGGGCTATCCTCACGGCAGCCCGCATACAGCGGTTAAAGTGCCTTTATACCGTCTGCATATGTATACCAAGGATAAAAAAGGATATTACTTTAAAGTTTGCAGATTCGGCCCACGCTGCGTAATCGACAAAAAAGGCAATACCATTTTGTCAGTCGCCGGACTGGCGGATCAGCAGGTTCATAAATTGACCTGGTACAAAGAATATATTCTACATAGTACAGATAAAGCCGAGAACGGCGCTTGGATTGTGACAGGAAATTTCCTCATTCATGATGGGCCGGATACCTGCTCAATGGATGATATGTATGGCACAGCAGGCTGTTTAGAAGTTTTTGGACATAAAGGATTTAGTGTGTTTAACCAAAAAATGCTGGAATTGTCGGGTGAAAGTGAGCTTAAGAAGGTCAAAGCGAAAATTACCTATCACAAAGCGGTCAGACCAAAAATCAAAGATTACAACATTTATGACACGCGGACGGGCGAACTTTATAACAGAGGAATTTTATGAACATATATCTGAATTTAAAAATTTTTATATTATGCTTTTTTGCCAGCACGCTTTCCTACGCAAACTGCAGTTTCAGCGCTCAAGAAAAACATGAATTGAATGTTTATAATTACGCATTTGTGCAAATGCACAGCGCAGTAAGAGGCGTTGCTAGAGCTAAATTTGCCGAACAGGATTTAAAGAAAAATTTTCTGAAAAAAATTGCGCCCTCTGTGCACTTAATCTGTGGATTAGAATCTCGTATTTATATACTGGAGGAAAAAAACAAAGAGGTTGGGCTTATTGCGCTTAAATTTAAGAATAGCAGAGATAGAGATGTTTTTCGCAATGAGCTGAATGCTAGTCAGGGGCGGATCAATAATATTATTATGAAGCGCTATGAAATAGATGTAATCGGAAATGCGATTTTTTTATATTATGGAACCTATAGTTTTATCAATTCAAAGTTTAGAACTTTAGATGCGCAAGTAGCGAATCATTAGAATTTATTCCACCAGTTAAACTAGTTTTACTAGTGGTTTTTTTAGAATGGTTGAATCTAGTTTTTGGGGCGGAATTTTAATGGCTGAATAATGTGTGAATACTGGAAGATATTCCGTATGGTGGCGCGAACTGATATAAAAAAATACTTAAATATAGGTGTAGTATTTGATTGAGCTACAGTATTTTAGGTCAGAATAAATTATAATGTGATGGCTAAAAAATGATTATCTCATCATCCTGATAATGCATATTTTCAAAGTGATGCTGTTCAGTATGATCAATATGGGGTTACTCAAATTAGAAAGAGTAGGCCATTAAAATGAAGAAGAATATATTAGTTTTTATGATGCTCATTAGCTTGCATGTATATGCTGATGACGAAAAAATAGCATATTTATACGAGAAAAATAAACAAGTGCTTTTTTTAGGTGGGTGTAATAGGGGGATTTTCCCATTTAATAGTACTGATTTTTCTAAAATAAAAGATCTAACTTTAAAATATAAGTTGGAAAAAATTCATCGAAATCATGAAGAGCCGACATCGTTTAATTTTCTGATCGAAAATAAGGAAATTACAATGTACGGTGGAGGAGATGAAGTTGTAAGTAAGCTTTGTAATATGGAAAGTTCTAGAGAAATTAAAATTAATTATTATAAAATTGAAGGGTCTAAAAAATTATATTACTATATAGATGAAATTTAAATTTGTATTTAGGCTTAGTGAGGTTATTTATTTTAATTATTTATAAAATATCTAAATCTAGTGGATATAAAATAATACATTGATAATTATTTTAAATGAAATACTTATGAAATTCATTTTTTATAGGAATTAGTTTTTTTGTAATAATATTTATTTAAAGAGTGTGATTGTCTATTAAAAAATAAACCCGCATTAAGCGGGTTTATTTCAATCTCAAAAGAGATTACATATTAGGATAATTAGGACCACCGCCACCCTCAGGTGTTACCCAAGTAATGTTTTGAGACGGATCTTTGATGTCACACGTTTTACAGTGTACACAGTTGGCCGCGTTAATTTGGAAACGTTTAGAACCATCATTCTCTTCCATAATTTCATAAACACCAGCAGGACAGTAGCGCTGAGCAGGCTCATCCCATTTTGGTAAGTTCACATGTACAGGAATAGAAGCATCTGTCAATTTCAAGTGAGCAGGTTGGTTCTCTTCATGTACCGTATTTGATACGAATACTGAAGACAAACGGTCAAATGTAATTTTACCATCTGGTTTTGGATAATTCGGTTTGAAGTTCGCAGCATCGACAGTTTTTAAAGCGCTGAAGTCGGGCTGTAAGTCATGCAGCGTGAACGGCACTTTAAAGATGTTTTGATCAACAAAGTTGAACGCACCACCCATCCATTGACCAAACTTATGCATAGCAGGGCCGAAGTTACGAGAGTTATATAACTCTTCTTTCAACCAACTGTTGTTGAACTTGTCTGTGTACGCAGTTAACTCTTTAGCGAAGAAGTCTTCACCTTCAGTCACACGTGCAATGGCAAGGTCACCACCTTTTTCCACACCCGCAGCAATCGCTTCAAATACAGCTTCACCGCACAGCATGCCTGATTTCATTGCTGTATGAGAGCCTTTGATTTTCGCAAAGTTTAGGAAACCTGCGTCATCACCAATTAAGCTACCACCTGGGAAAGTGAATTTAGGTAGTGAGTTGAAGCCACCTTTTACAACCGCACGTGCGCCATAAGAAATACGCTTACCACCCTCAAGATATTGCTTGATCAGTGGATGTGTTTTCCAGCGCTGCATTTCCATAAATGGATACATGTGTGGATTGGTGTATGACAAGTCAACGATCATACCTAATGTCACTTGGTTGTTTTCAGCGTGGTATAACCACCAACCGCCTGAAGAACCTGTTTCACTTAAAGGCCAACCTGCACCGTGCATCACCAAACCTGGTTTGTGCTTAGCAGGATCGATTTCCCAAAGTTCTTTAATACCAATACCGTAATGTTGCGGATCAGCATCTTTATCTAAGTTGAACTGAGCAATCAGACGTTTACCTAAATGACCACGACAGCCTTCAGCAAATAATGTGTATTTCGCATGAAGTTCATAGCCAGGGGTAAAGTTGTGCGTTGGTTCGCCATCTTTACCAATACCCATGTCGCCAGTCTGAATACCTTTCACAGTCCCGTCTTCATGGTAAAGGATTTCAGAAGCGGCAAAACCTGGGAAAATAGACACTTCTAATTCTTCAGCTTTAGCGCCCAACCAACGAACAACGTTACCTAACGAAATAACATAGTTGCCATCGTTATGCATGGTTTTAGGCACCATCCAATGCGGTGCTTCTTGTGATTTTTCATCAGACAATAAGAAGAAGGTTTTATCTTCAGTCACAGGCACATTTAACGGTGCGCCTTGTTCTTTCCAATCTGGGAACAATTCATTCATCGCGCGGGGTTCAAGCACAGCACCCGATAGAATATGCGCACCCACTTCGGAGCCCTTTTCCACGACACAAACGGACAGATCGTTTAGGTTATTTTCAATTGCAAGTTGACGAATTTTAATCGCAGCAGATAGGCCGGCAGGACCTGCACCGACGATAACTACGTCAAACTCCATCGATTCACGTTCGATGTGTTCCATGTAGGACTCCTCATATTTCGGAAGGTGGCATCCATTCAATTCATTTAAATGGTGCTGCCATGAGTGTTCTTAATGCCCAGACACAATTTTTCTATCGTGTCTTTGATATTGTGGGCTAGTATAGTTTTAAACCGAGTTCTAGCCAATTGGCTGAATCATATTATTTTTCCGTCACTAAGGTATTTATTAGGCGGATGAAGCAGCAATTGAACGAAAACCCGACGAAAAAATTCATTAATAGGGATGATAGAAATTTAATGAACATTGCACAATACTTAAAAGATGGACAGTCCGGTCACAAAAGGTCAATCCCCCCATTAGATCAATGGCATCCAAAGCATTGTGGTGCAATGGATTTGAAGGTTTTAGCCAATGGAGAATGGTGGCACGATGGTCAATTGATCAAGCGGCAAGCACTCATTGATCTGTTCTCAACCGTGCTTTGGAAAGAAGATGGGAAATTCTATTTAAAAACCCCTGTGGAACAAATTGAAATACAGGTGGAAGATGAGCCTTTATTTGTTAATCAAGTCGATACGCTTGAGCTAGAAAACAAGCGCTATATCCAGTTTACGACCACAACACAAGACGTGATTGTTGTGGATGATGAACATCCGATTTTTATGCGTGAATATCAGGGTGAACTACGTCCTTATGTGCATGTACGTTTTGGAATTAATGCACTGATCCAGCGTGCCGCATTCTTTCATTTGGTTGAGATGGGTGAACTGCTTGAAAATGAAAAAGGTGAATCCATTTTAGTGTTACAAAGTGGTGATTTGCGCTTGCAATTAGGCACCTGAGGTTTAAGCTTTCCACCTTGTCATTCTGAACAATATATAAGTGACCCTATGACCGCCATTCACCCCATTTACCCACTGGATGTACCCATGCCGAAAGCTGGCGCAGATGCACCGATCGGTTTATTTGATTCGGGGATTGGTGGCTTATCTGTGGCTTTAGAAATTGCGCGCTACTTGCCGAATGAACGCATTGTGTATTATGCCGATACTGCACATGTACCCTATGGGCCACGTGATGATCAAAATATACGTGAGTTGACTGCACATGCCATAGAGTGGTTATACCGCCAAGGCTGTAAAGTCGCTGTCGTGGCATGTAACACGGCATCTGCTTTTAGTTTGGATTATTTGCGTGAACATTATGGGGAGAACTTCCCCATTATTGGTTTAGTTCCTGCGTTAAAGCCTGCCGTTCTGCAAACAAAAAGTAAAACAGTGGCTGTCCTCGCAACGCCTGCGACTTTTCGGGGTAAATTAATTAAAGATGTCATGCAGCGTTTTGCTGAACCTGCAGGGGTGCAAGTTTTGTCAGTGACTTCTTTGGAATTGGTGCCCTTTGTTGAAGCGGGGGCGCAAATGACTGAGCCTTGCCTGCAGACATTAACTGAGATATTACAGCCAGTTGTAGATGCAGGTGCAGATTATTTAGTGCTTGGATGTACGCATTACCCCTTCCTAAAATCGGCAATTCAGTATATTTTTGGTCAGAAGCTGACATTAATTGACTCAGGTTTTGCAGTTGCACGACAAACAGCCCAAATTTTGATTAAAAATGAGTTATTATTTGAGCATAACCGCCAAGATTCACTGCGTATCGAATGTTATGTCAGTGGAAATAATGCGGAAAACTTAACACCTGTGGTAGCACGCTTAATTCAAGATGATCAAATCACTTGGAAAATCTGCAATATTCAGGCGGCAAGTTTAGAATTTTAATCATTGTGATTGAACGATTTTAGATAAAACAATTTAAATCTATTTGGGGTAGTCATGCTGTATGTTTCAGCAACCACTTTTTTGAGTGCTGGATATAGCGTGCAACGGGAAGAGGATCTCTAATGCTCGATAAGCGTTATCAAGTATTCATTTCCACATCTGGCAGTGAAATGCAGCCAGAACGGATCATTTTGGCTCAGACGCTTGTAGGGATGGGTTTTTTCTCTTGGGGGTTGGAACAGCGCACACCATTAAGTACGGCTTTTGCGCGTCGTCAAATTGATGACTGTGATTATGTGGTGATCTTACTGGGTAGTCAGTATGGCGAGCAGTCTGTTTCAGGTGTGGGTTATATGCACCTTGAATATATTTATGCAGTGACGAAACAAAAGCCGGTCATTGTGTTTATGCATGAAGATCCAAATTCACGTGATCTTTCTTTGCATGATGAAAAGCCTGAGCTACGTGAAAAATTCAAAGACTTTCGTAAGCTATTGCAAAATGAAGTGGATCAAGTCTTTAGCTATCGAACCTTGCGTGATTTAGAAATGGCAGTGCGATTGAACATGCCGCAAATGCTAGAGCGCTATCCTGTTTCAGGTTGGGTTCGTCCGCAAAATACCCAAGCTTTGCATGATGAAATTGATCGCTTAAAAGCCCAGTTAGTTCAACTCGAAACAGAATCAGGAAAACGAGAAGTCGACCCATTCCTGAGCTTACCGAAAGTGTCTATGCATGAAGTGTTCTCTTTTGAATATCGCATGCATGCCTATCAAGACGGCAATTTTAAAGAGCTGAAAGTTCAGAAAAAAATGACGTGGGCACAGTTGCTTTCGATTTTAGGTTCAACTTTTGTCAATCCGACCCCAGAAGAGTTTTTCTCTAAACGCATGAATGAATTTCTAAACGAAACAGGTTTGGAAGATGCCCGCGTTGAAATGCCTCGTGCGCATGCGGTTGCTCGTGCTCAGGTGAATATTCGGGCTTTGCATAGTATCAAGAGTCAAATGCGTCAAAATGATTGGATCATTCCAAATGGACGTGATGACCGTCAACGCATGTTGTGGCAAGTGACCTCGAAAGGTCAAAAACTACTGGAAAGTAATTTGTTGGATAATGATCGGGTTTTTCAATTTAAAACTGTATATTAATCTGTTTTATAAAATAGATAAAAAGCTGCTACATTAGCGTCATTCAAATTGATGGAAAAAGTGTAATGTTGTCTGCCGAAAAAGCTAAAGTCACCATTATTCTGGCGAACTTAGGCACGCCTGATGCGCCAACTGTGCCCGCAGTGCGTCGTTTTCTGCAACAGTTTTTGTCAGATCAGCGGGTGATTGAAATTCCAAAACCGATTTGGCAATTGATTTTGCGTTTGTTCATTTTGCCATTTCGACCAAAGCGTGTGGCGCATGCCTATGAAATGGTTTGGGGCAATGATTCGCCTATGCGTGAAATATTGTTGGCGCAAGTTGACGCTGTAAAAGCACATTTAACTCAAGCGTATCCAGAATTTGAACTGAAGGTGGTTCCTGCCATGACCTATGGCAATCCAGGCATTCAAGCAGCTTTAGATCAATTGGCACAGCAGCCACAAGACCACATCGTCCTGTTTCCACTATTCCCACAATATTCAGCAACATCGACTGCACCGCTATATGATGCGATCGCACAATGGATTCCGCAGCAACGCAATTTGCCGGGCTTGAGTATTATTCGTGATTACTATCAGCACCCGCTATTTATTCAAGCTTTAGCGCAAAGTGTGCGTGATTATCAAGCGGAGCATGGGGTCGCGGATAAGTTATTGATGTCTTTTCATGGCATTCCACAGCCTTATGCAGACAAGGGTGATCCCTATGCTGACCGTTGCCGTGTAACAGGACATTTAGTCGCGCAAGCGCTTGGTTTAACTGAAGATCAATATGAAATCAGTTTCCAATCTCGCTTTGGTAAGCAAGAATGGGTGAAACCTTATACTGATGCCACTTTGGACGCATGGGGCAAACAAGGCGTGAAATCGGTACAGGTTATGAGCCCTGCATTTTCAGCGGATTGTTTGGAAACGCTAGAAGAGTTGGCGCTGCAAAATGCTGAAATTTTCCAAGCTGCAGGCGGTGGTGAATATGGTTATATTCCTGCATTAAACGCGCGGGATGATCATGTCGCATTGCTCAATTTATTACTTCAAGCTAATCTTGATGCCTTAAAGCAAACATTAGCCCATTCATCGCCTTGAGGTTTTCGCCCTATGTTGCAAGTTAAAATCGTGCCCGTTACGGCATTTCAACAAAACTGTTCCATTGTTTGGGACTCTGAGTCGAAAGAAGCGGTCTTGATTGATGCAGGGGGAGAGCCTGAAAAATTAAAAGCCGAAGTTGAAGCGCTCGGTTTAACGGTCAAAGCCTTATGGTTAACGCATGGCCATTTAGACCATGCAGGTGCGGTTGGGGCATTAACCCAAGCTTGGAATGTTCCAGTGATTGGCCCGCATAAAGAAGATGCGTTTTGGTTGGACATGATTCAGGAGGTTTCTGCGAAATACGGTTTCCCGATCCCTGAAAATGTCCATGTGACCCAATGGTTGGAAGGCGGCGAAACCTTGAAGCTGGGTGCAGAAGAGTTTGAAGTTCGTTTTGCACCGGGGCATACACCAGGTCATGTCATGTTCTATAACGCAAAATATGCCGTGCTTTGGACGGGGGATGTGTTATTTAAAGGCTCGATAGGCCGGACAGATTTTCCACGCGGTAACCATCAACAATTACTCGACTCCATTCAGCGTGAATGTTTTAGCTTGCCGGATGACACGCAGTTTATTTCAGGGCATGGTCCAATGAGTACCATTGGTTATGAAAAACAACATAATCCTTTCGTTGCTGGTAAAGCGGGTTAAGCAACTAGATTGAGAAACTTAAATTAACAAAACAGGAATCCAAACGGATTCCTGTTTTATTTACCTAAATAATAGGGTTATGCACTTGAGTCCTTAGAATTGGTCTTCTTCACGGCCACCATCGGCCTGAGGTGCATCTTGTGTCGGCAGACGATATTCATCATTGGCCCATGCACCGAGATCAATCAATTTACAACGATCTGAGCAAAACGGGCGATATTCATTATTTTCCCAAGTCGTCAATGCGCCGCAGCGTGGACAATTCATGGTGGTGGGCATGCTTAACTCCAGCAAAAACGGATGATTCAATTAGGCAAATACAGTCGCAGTTGTTAGACTTATGCCGTTCTGTTTAGTTTGATCTGTTTATGCCTATTCGTCAATTTCAAGCGCAGCGTATGCGAGCTCCCCGTGATTTTCAGCCGATTGATTCCACACCGATTTGTGTGGAAATTGGGGCTGGTAAAGGTAAACATGCATTATTGTTTTCAGCCAATCACCCTGAATTTCAATTGATTGCTGTTGAGCGGACACGTGAAAAATTTGTGGCAATGCAAAAGCAGCATCAACTTGAAGGGCAAAGCAATTTAACTCCAATTCATGCTGATGCATTACCTTGGGTAGTACATGCCTTACATTCTGCGCAAGTACAGCAATTCTTTATTTTGTATCCAAACCCTGAACCGCATAATCCTGCACAGCGCTGGTTAAATATGCCATTTTTTGAATTTCTATTGTCGCGTTTGCAGCCGGGTGGTCAGATTACCTTGGCCAGTAATATTCCTGAATATATTGAGGAAGCGCAGCAGCAGTTAATCGATGTTTGGAAGCTGCCTTTTCTTAAAGAACGCATTGCAGAGACTTCAGCACGTACACACTTTGAGATTAAATATCTTGAACGTGGTGAACTCTGTCAGCAGCTAATCATTACCAAGCCTGTAGATTACACCACACGTTTTGATGATTTTCAGCCGCTACAAGGTAAGCAACCCACCGAAGCATCTGCGGAATAATTGGGCATGACTCAGCGTATTGCAATCATTGGGGCAGGGCCTGCGGGATTGATGGCTGCGGAAGTGCTTAGCCAATTTGACTATGACATTCATGTTTATGAGCAAAAACCGTCGGCAGCCCGTAAATTTTTAATGGCTGGCAAGACGGGGCTGAATATTTCGCATGCAGAACCCGTTGAACAATTTGTGCAGCGCTATGATCAAGTGGAATGGCTGAGCCCATGGGTTAAGCAGTGGGATGCAGCATGGATTCAACAATGGATGATGGGGCTAGGTATTGAAACCTATATTGGTTCATCAGGTCGGGTCTTTCCTATTGAAATGAAAGCTGCGCCTTTGCTTCGTGCCTGGTTAAAACGCCTCAGTTTAGACGGGGTGCAGTTTCATTATCGACATCAAGTTTTGGATTTACGCTCTAATCAGCTAACGATTCAAAACCTTGTTGATGGATCAAATCAAGCGCTTGGCTTTGATGCGATTATTATGGCGTGTGGGGCTGTGTCTTGGTCACGTTTAGGCAGTGATGGCGCATGGCAAAAATGGCTACAGCCTGAGAGCATTGAAGCTTTTCAGGCCAGTAATGCAGGCGTGGAACGCGTTTGGTCGAAGTTCATGCAGCCTGTGTTTGGACAGCCTTTAAAGCGAGTCAATGCATGGGTCGATCATGCAGAGCAAACCCAAGGCGATATCATCATTTCACACTATGGACTGGAAAGTGGATTGATCTACAAACAAGGTCGAGCACTGCGTCAACAGGTGAAATCTGCTCAGCCCATGCAGCTAACTTTGGACTTATTGCCAGATCAAAGTGTTGAGCAATTGGCAAAGAAACTACAGCCTTCGAAGAAGCAGTCTTTAACCAATGTTTGGCGTAAAGCCGGTTTAGATGCGGCGAAAGCTGCGCTGGTCCGTGAATTGGTAGATAAATCTTTATGGCATGAGCCAGCCTTACTTGCAGCGAAAATTAAACACTTAAATATTCAACTTGACGGATTTCGCCCGATAGATGAGGCGATTAGCTGCGCGGGTGGTGTGAAGCGTTCAGTCCTAAATGATGGCTTACAATTGCAGAGCAATCCTGCAGTATTTGTCTGCGGGGAAATGTTGGATTGGGATGCGCCTACTGGAGGCTATTTGCTGACAGCATGTCTTGCAACCGGTCGAGCAGCGGGTGAAGGGGTTCAAAACTATCTGGTTTCTTTGCAGAACTAAGCGCTTCAAATTGTCACAATCTTGCTGAGGAGTTGTGATATTTTGAGATGAAATTCTTCTAAGAAAGACCACTATGCGCGTACAAGAACAATATACCGGAAGCTGCTTGTGTGGAGCGGTTTGTTATGAGATCAATGGTCCGATTGGTGAGATCGTGCAATGTCATTGTTCTCGGTGCAGAAAAGCCAATGGTACAGCATTTGCGACCAATGCCCCGATTGCTAAAGCAGATTTTAAAATTGTAGCCGGTGAGCAGTTTCTGAAACAGTATGCGTCTACCGCTACCACACAGCGCTGTTTTTGTAGTGAGTGTGGTTCGCCGATCATCAGTATAAAGGCTGAAACGCCTGATTATTACCGCTTACGTATAGGCACCTTAGATACACCTCTGACGCAGAAACCAACCTGTCATATCTTTGTCGCATCCAAAGCAGAATGGGATGATATCGCAGGTGATTTACCACAATATGCTGAACGACCATAGCGAAAATCAAGATTGAGCAATCACATCAAGGGCAGGTTTGCACCCTTGATGTTAAGTAATAAGCTCGTATCGCTCTCTCATTCATCCAAGTTGAATTTGGGTGAATAGATTGCAACAGGGTTGGAAGATTAAGGCTGTCGAGTTTTTTGTAGTTCAGGATATTGTTCCTGCCAATGTCCCAATTGTTCTTGAGCATGAATAAACTGACCGAGACCTTTGACACTATCACTAGGATTTTTTAACTCGCCATCGGCTGCTTGATTTTTCTCACGATAAATTTGTGATTGATTGTCCCAGTACTGATACATCAAGCCTTGAATATAACGGCCTTGCTCAGTTTTCATTTCGAGTTCTTTGAGCATATTCAGCGCCGACTGGATGTTGTCACGCTTACGCTGTGTAGCAAATTCATCGGTGAGTTTTCCTTCCTCACGCAGTTTCATCAGCTCATCTTCCATCTTATCGCTAATTTGACTAAAGCTCTCGTCATATTGTGTCAGTAGCGTTAAGTCGTGTAGATCATCTGGGGTCTTGGCAAAGTTTTTAATAGGATCACTATTCAGCTCTTTCATGATTTGATCATCGGAACTGATTTCACTATTTTGTTCCACCGTTTTTGATGATTTTTCACATGCAGTGAGTCCTAGCACCGTACCCATGAGGAAGATGACACTGAGTTTCTTTAAAGAGATTGGCAAGAGCATAATCGTGTCCTAATATGTTTTTCTAAAGATATAGACATGCGTGATATAGGGGAAATCAATGAAATCCTGTGCAGTCTTTTGGGTTGATTCAGCCACGATATTTTCAAATTGTTGTTTCAGTTTTTGTTGTTCATCCGGGCTTAATGCTGCAATAAAACTGGTGGACAATAATCGTTTGGAAACCACGTGTTCCACTGTACCATGATGCAATTGTTGAAAGGTGGTTTCGGCAATTAATTTAAATGTTTGCTGCTGTGCAAACACTTTTTGCCATTGCCCACTATGATAACGTGGTGTGTCACCTTCGAGCTCACTCAAGACATCAGCGAGTTGTTTGACCCAATTGACTTGAATATCACGTTGGTTCCAAATCAATACAAGATCCCCATTGGGAACTAAGATACGACTGATTTCATTGAGGGTTTCAGGGGTGGCAAACCAATGAAAAGATTGGGCACAAAATACCGCTGCCACAGAATGATCATGCAGTGGAATCTGATCACTTTGGGCGGCTAAAGTTGCAATATGCGGATGTTTTTTCTGCAATTGTTGCAGCATTTCATGCACAGGTTCGATCGCGGTGATATTTTCACTGAGTGGGCGAATATACTCGAGAAATTTGCCTGTACCTGAGCCTAAGTCCACCAGATGGGCTTGAGGGGCTAAAGCTAAATGTTGTTGTAGCCACGCACTGATTTCAATCGGGTAGTCAGGACGGGCTTGTTGATAGAGTTCAGCTGCAGAGCTAAAGCCTTGTTGTGCGGCAGGATGTATTGAATGTGTCATATTCTGCACTTTTTAATCTGTATGGCCTCTATAAAATAGCATATTCGGAACAAGATAAACTTTGAATGCAACAAGGAAGGAAAAGCGTGACGCAACAAGGACTGGAGCAAAGCACAATGGAAAAGCACATCATTTTTGAAGATGATCAAATTCGTGTCATTTTTCAGCCTGGCAATTCTCGTGAGCTTATTTTCTCCTTCGGTGATTTGATTACCCGTGCCAAGGGTTTGAGCATCAATGCCGAGAAGTCTTTGCAAAAATATGATTTTAATGTGATCGGTGTGATGCCGAAACAAAAATCGTGGTTTCCAGCATCGTCAATGCAACCGATGTATCAAGCCATCAAGCCGATCCTCGAACAATTTGAGATGCGTATTGCCTATGGTGGTTCCATGGGCGGCTATGCTGCCATTAAGTATGCCAATTTATTTGGATTCCATCGTGTGGTCAGTATGGTGCCGCAGTACTCCATAGACCCTGAAGACATTGTCGATACACGCTATGGCATGTTCTTTCAACCTAATCTGCATGCCAATATGCGGGTGCTTGCTGAAGACGTATCGACTACACGTGAATATATCGTGGTGTATGATCCTTATTGTCCAGAAGATCGCGCTCACTTTGAAAAACTACAGGCTTTAATTCCGCATGTGCATGTGTTACATCTGCCGTTTACAGGGCATGATGCCATTGCAGTGTTGGCGAGTTCTGAACTGTTAAATGATTTCTTGAGACATCCTTTTGATGCGCCGTATTTTTATCAAAAAATGCGTCGGGTTAAGAAAAACAGCAAATTTTATTATCGAAAAGTTATCGAAAATTTACTGACTCGCCATCGAGATGCCTTGGGTGAAATTTTAAAAAGCAATTCGTTTCAGCTTGATCCACAATTTTTTGATGCCAAACAAAAACAGACCTTATTACGGGTATTGTTTAATAACAAACAAGTCAGTGAGCAAGATCTGCAAAAGTTGGGAATCACGACCTTTTTACCTCAGGAAAATCGTAGCCTGTTACTCGACCAGTTTGATCATGGTTTAGTGTTTAACGTGATTAGCCAAAAAATTGAAAGCTATGCAGCCGGTGTGATTGCGCTGAATCACAAGTTTTTGATTCCTTTGCAGCCGAAGGGCACAGGCCTGGTATACGTACAAGTCCAAGATGAGCGTTACATGGTGGTGATGAATGACCGTCAGGTAATGAAACTGGTCTTAGCTCAAGATGAATTGGCGACAGGTATGCATCCGATTTTAATGCAGAAATATGTGGGCTATTACACGCTGAACTATAAAGAACTGCGTTTGAGTAGTGATGAATTTGGTCAAATCTTCTTTGTGGAAAATGCCGATGCATCTTGTCAGTTCGTGGTGCAACCCGAACAAATTTAAGCTCGACATTTAGTTGAAAATCCAAAGCTTGCTAATTTGTCGGAAGAGATTATGATGAGATAAAGGCAGTATAAAAAACAATCATACTGCCCAAAACATCATAAGGAATATGAGGGGTATCAGTATGCATTCAACACAGATGCTTGCTGTATTATTCATCTTAGTGCTGACCATGGGTTCAGCCTATGCACAGGGGGTTAGTTCAAGCATACTGATTTTTAGCAGCAGTATGTTGTTACTTACGATACTGACCATTTATGTCATACTCAAAATTCGAAATTCACTGCAACATCATCTCGATAAACCCGCGAAATAGCGGGTTTTTTTATATGCTGTTCGATTGCACTTTGGTGCATCACAGGTTTTAATCATTCACAATCGAATCTTTATAATCGGCCAGAAGGGAAGCAGCCATGAAAGCGGTATTTCTAGATTATCAGTCTCTAGATAAACAAGACTTAGATTTTAGCGGACTAGAAGCACAGTTTGATGAATTGATGCTCTATCCCGCAACAGCGGCTGCAGAGGTTGCCCAGCGCATACAAGGGGCTGATGTGATTATCAGCAATAAAGTACACATCAATGCTGAGTACATGCAGCTCAATCCGCAATTAAAACTGATCTTAATTTCTGCCACTGGCACCAATAACGTTGACCTTGTACAAGCACAGCAACAAGGCATCGTGGTGTGTAATTGCCAAGCTTATGGCACCGCTGCGGTCGCACAGCATACCTTGATGTTAATGTTGAACTTGGCGACATCATTTCGACAGTATGATCGGGCGGTTCAACAAGGAAATTGGCAAAAAGCGGATCAGTTCTGCTTACTGGATTTTCCAATTATTGAGTTGGCCGGTAAGACTTTGGGGATTGTCGGCTATGGCGAATTGGGGCAAGCCGTGGCACATTTGGCTAAAGCTTTTGGCATGAAAATTATGATTGGTGCGCTACCGAATCGACCTATGGTGGCTGAGCGAGTGGCCTTTTCTGAGATGCTAGCGCAGGTCGATTTTCTCAGTTTGCATTGTCCTTTAACAGAGGAAACCCGTGATTTACTCGATTATGAAAGCTTGGCTCAAATGAAAGCATCGGCCTTTGTGATCAATTGCGCACGAGGTGGTGTTGTCAATGAAACTGCATTAGCCGAGGCATTAAAATCAGGAAAGATCGCAGGTGCGGCAACCGATGTCTTGACCGTTGAGCCACCAAAGCAGGGCAATGTGTTGCTTGACCCAAGTATTCCAAATTTAATCATTACCCCACATAGTGCATGGGGCAGCGTCGATGCGCGACAACGCATTGTGCAGCAATTGGTGGAAAATGTAGAAGCCTTTAAAGCTGGGATGGTAATTCGACAGGTGAATTAAAATCGAGTTTAAGGAACATTATTTTTGAACAATGCTCCATATAAATAGGGATGTCTATGCAGGTCGATCTTGCCAATAAAAAAAGTTTAAGATTATTTTGCATGCTGATTCTCTTTACCGCATGCATCACTTGGGCATGGTACAGTTATGTACTAAATATCAGTGAAAATTATTTATTCCAGAACCCTGATTTTGAAGTTCATAAATTCATGCCGACCTTACAAGTTGTGTTGGTTTCGGTATTTTTTATTGCGCATTGCGTCTTAGCGCTTATTGATTTTTTAAATCGCTATTGGTATTGGGGACTATGGCTTGTTGTGGTGCCTATTATTGTGGGACAGGTCTATTTTTCTGTCTTTGGAGAGGTTGCGCATATTGATCGTTTATCAGTCTGGGTTGACTATCCATTTTGCCTGTTGATGCTTATTCAAATTTGTACAGCATCGTTTGTACGTAGGGGATATCTCAAGCCTACTGCTTAATGCATTAATGCTTAATTTAATAGTTAAATTTCAGCATTTTTTCAAAAATTTAGCATTGAAGTGATGTTTGATCCGCTCAAATTCAAGTTCAGTCTTGATACTGTTTGGCATCATGATTCGTAAATAACTTTTTTCGAGTTTAAAAGGATCTTTGGTATTGGGTACAGGATTAAAGCCACCATTTGGGTAGATCAAATTTGTCTCATAGGCACGTAAAATCTGATCATTGTGAAAATAGAAACTTGTTAGGGATTGATTGGATTCACCAAAAACATAGAGGTTTATTTTGCATTGACCATCGAGTTGATACAGTGTCGCTTCATTGCCTTCAGTCGATTTGTATTCTTCGTCATCTAGCATCTCTAAGGTTTGTAATAATTTACCTTCGGCATCATGGTTATATTGGTGAGAATTGTACAATTGGGGAAAAATGGCCTGCAACTGTGGATAACTTTTTAACAATTGTGGAAAACGTTGTAAGCCAATCAAAGAGCCAACGCAGAGCAGAATACCAAGCAAGATACCAAATAAAATTCGCATTTTTTTCTCATTAATTCATTGTTTTTATAGGCATAGGTCAAAGACCAACAGCATTCAATTTTGGTTTTAAAAAAGCCCAACCAAAGTTGAGCTTTTAAATGTGGTGTTAAATTATAAATCAGTCACTGGATACGTCGTAGACGTCGAACTCGATGGATAACTACTTTGTGGATATTGATTGTTATTTTGTCCCGCATTGTTGCTTGGAGCCGTATTAATCGTGTTGCCTGAAGACGGTTCACTCAACGACTGTTGGCTGATGGGCGCAGGTTGGCTGGTTTTGCCTGTGATATTTTCACGGGTTTGCTTCAATTTTTCATTGACGTTTTGGGTGGCTTGCTGTGCGCCCTGATCAACCTGTTGTACTGTATTTTGTGTAGCTGTTTTCGTATTGTCCCAAGCTTGGTCAACCGAAGGCTTAATTTTAGAAATTCCACGTTCAGTCATTTCACCAATATTTTTAGCAGCACCGACCACGCCTTCTTGGGCTTTATAGGCCCACACATGCAATAAATTTGGATTGTCGCCATAAGGGCTCACAGGCTTTTTCGCTTGTTGCTCAGTACTTTGCGCTGCTGTTTTTTCTTGTGCCCAAAGCATGGGTGTCATGAATATTAAGCTTATGCATAACGTTGCTTTTAATGAAATCTTCACAGCTTCACCTCTGAATTTTATAGATTTTCTATCTGATGAATGGTTTTAATGCATTATAGGAAAAATTGCAGCGAAAAAAACTTGCCGTAGCAAAATCAATACAGCAAATGACAGCTTTGTACACGGTTGTATTTTGATGAAGGCAAAAAAAGGCCCACCGAAGGGTGAGCCTACTCTCTGGAGGAGAGGGTATGAAAGCCAGTTTACTTATTTGTGAGCGCCTAAGCTGGCCTCGTGTGAGCTATGTACTTCAGCTTGTGCCACAGGCGTTTGCAACTGCACATTGCTACTGCCACTCACATTGGCTTCTTGACCTTTTTGGAAATTCGCTTTGGTTTGTTGCCATTTTTCACTGGAAAATTGGCGACCTTCCTGAGCTTTTTCACCTAAATAGCTCTTGGTTTGATCAACTTTGTTGTCGACATTGCTTTTACGTTCATCAAGTTTTGCTTTGTCTTTTGCAGCTTTTTCATCGAGCTGTGCTTTGCGCTCATCAAGCTTAGCTTTATTTTGCTCAGCCTTGGCATCGATCTTGGCTTTCGCTGCATCTGACTTTTCATCTTTAGACTGTTTTAGGTCAGCCCATTTATTTTTTGCATCTTGCTTTTTGTCAGCACTGAATTCTTTGGTGTCTTGCCATTTTTCTTGGGTGAATGTTTTGGTCTTATCGACGCCTTTTTCAATTTTGTCACCGGCTGTATGCGCAGACTGATTAATGTCTTGTTTTAGATTTTGCAGTACAGACGGTTGCTGTGTTTCAACTTTCGCATTGGCTTCTACTGCGGTGTTCGCAAATAGTGGGGTGGTTGCGAATAATGCTGCGGTGATCAGTGTTGTTTTAAATAAAGGTTTCATCTTTGCATTTGTCCTCTTTTATTGAACGCTGCTGTTGCACTCAGCATTTGCGCTTTTGGAGCAGAGGACATCTTAAGAGTAAAAAAAAAGCAAAAAGTGGTTTTGTGCGATAAGTCACACAATGCGATAACAGCTCAGATACGCGGAAGTTTGAAATGTGGAAACTTAGTTAAGTTAACGTAGTATTGTAATTTTATGAAAATACAGTGGCTTATATGTGATTTGCGCGTTGCTGTGGTGTGGTTCTAGTTACGATTTTCATCATAAAAAATAATGGGTTTGAACGGATTATAGTTCAAGATTCAAGGAAAAATGAAACCATACCCCCATTTGGAGATATGGTTTTTATCATTTATTCACATTGTGTAAGTGCATCTTTTGCAAAATGACCGCGTAATGCAAGGAAGTTCTTTTGTACATCCGCAGCATTTAAATCAAAATTGTGTGCTGAACTTGTGCCGTCTTTAGCAAAGGTTGCTGTACCACCTGAAATCAGGGTTAAGCCTTTAAATGACCATTGTTCAACCGATTTTGCTTCTTCTAAATTGCCTGTAAATTCAATCACGCATTTATCTACAAATTTAGTCAGTTTTGCTTTGTTATCTGTGGTATCTGGGTAGACATCAATGTTTTGAACCTCTTGTAATACACCTGTTTCAAGTTGTGGAATCGTTGGTGCAGATGTACATGCAGAAAGTGTTAGACCCGCAAGACCAGTCAAAAGGAATGCTTTCAATTTCATAAGTTTCATTCTTGTTGAGTGTTGTTGGATTGAGTATAGGGAATTGGTGAATTATTGGCTATAGGCTTAAGGTTCTAGTCTAAGATATTCATGCTATTCGATTTTACGGATCGGTAGATCTATCTGATTTTGTTTTTTATATTGGATGTATAGTAATGCCAGAATGATGATTGTATAGGTAGAAAAATAAAATCAAAAGTTGCGCTCAGCTCCTGAAAATATTAAAAATTCAGCTATGATTGGCGGGAGCATAGCAATCATGATGTATTCGATGACGGAGAGAGGTTCTTTGTTTTTATATTGAGCTTGTTTTGTGCTTACTGCTCTAAAGGTTTTTGTATTTTCAAATCTTAAGTGAGTAATTTTTATTTAAAGGGTTTTGATTGATTTATTTAAACGTGAGAATAATGTCGTGTTTGTAAGCTGAGCAATTGGGGTTTTAGATGATTTAAATCCTCATTTAATCCATATTTTTTAGCTAAAGGATCAACTAATGTTCTGACATCATGAACTCTATAAGTATGCTGAACATTCATTGATTGCGAAAAGGATTTGAGTTGTTGTCTTCTAGATACGCTGGAACAAGAATAGCGTCTAAATTTTTCTAGTAAGAAAACAAGACGGCGTTTCTCTAGTCTATTTAGATGTAATGTAACGGACGGTAGAAATTCTGAATACAGTAATGCTTCAGCCACAGGTCGAACCTCCTCAAATGTGGCAGAGGTTAGGGGCTGCTTTAATAGTTTTTTCAAAGCATTTTCAAATTCTACTTGATCCATACAATTAATCTCTGAGTTCTGACAAGATCGAAATCATGTATCTGATGTTGGATTCTAACTGTTGCGGAGTTGCATAGTAATCCATAGCATTATTCGCTGATTTTTCAAATTCTTCAAGAGTGAATTTATTTCTAAGAAATAGCTCTTTAATATCTTCTATATCGCGATCAGATAGACGAGCTAACTTGGAAACGGCTAGGTCTAGACCAGAAACTAAGTAAACCTCAACCACATGTTCTGTTACGAGAGGAATTATACGTTCATCGTAGTCAGGATCAATAGAAGCTAAGCTAGTATTGAATCCGCGGTCAAATTCTAAATTGGTTTCAAGATTATGGTTATCTAAATATTCGATATCATTTCCTTCTAGGAATAAATAAATTTCATCTTTCTTTAACTCTTTGATAGCTTCTATGTGTGCATCAATATCATTACTACCTCGAGCATTAGTGTGAATATGAAAAGCACATCCACCAAAAATAAATGCTTTGACTGCACCATGAGGTAAATCAGAATGGTTTTCTAGGATCCAATTTTCGAGCTCTGAGAAGAGCTCGAAAATTGCTAGAGCAATTGGAGAATCGCTATAGATTGTCATATTAGTGCTGTAACACTGAAATATCAGCCACTTTCGTAAACAAGTCACGAATTTGTGCAAGCATACGTAAACGGTTTGCTTTTAGGTCAGCATCATCTGCCATCACCATCACACCGTCAAAGAACGCATCAACAGGCGCACGAAGTGCAGCAAGTGCAGACAACGCAGCAGTGTAATCTTTCGCAGCAAATAACGGCTCAACCACAGGTGTGATTTTCGCAAGTTCAGCGAACAATGCTTTTTCAGCATCTTCAACTAAGTTTGCTTCAACGACATTTCCTTCAGGAGCAGCTTCTTTTGCAAGAATGTTTGCAACACGTTTGTTTGCAGCAGCAAGCGCAGCAGCTTCAGGTAAGTCACGGAAATGATTTACCGCATTTACACGTTTATCAAAATCAAGTGGCGATTTTGGAGAAAGTGCTTGAACAGCTTGAATCACATCTACAGCCACGCCTTGGTCTTCGTATTTCGCACGGTAACGACCTTCAAGGAATGCAACAGCATCCGCTAAAGTTTTATCGTGATCTTTAATCACATCGCCATAAGCAGCAAGTGCAAGTTTGATTAGATCTTCAATCGAAACATCTAAATCATTTTCAGTCACAAGACGCAAGATACCAATTGCTGAACGACGTAGTGCAAATGGGTCTTTAGAACCTGTCGGCGCTTGACCAATACCAAAAATACCTGTGAGCGTATCTAAACGGTCAGCAAGTGCAAGCGTTGTACCGGTCTTAGTTTTTGGTAAAACGTCACCTGCAAATTTAGGTAAGTATTGTTCACCTAAAGATTCAGCGACTTCATCATTTTCGCCTTCAATACGTGCGTAGTAAGTACCGGCAATACCTTGAAGCTCAGGGAACTCACCCACAAGTTCAGAAGTTAAGTCGCATTTTGCAAGGAGTGCAGCTTTTTCAGCATCTGCTGGGTTTGCACCTGTGATAGCCGACAAAGCCACAGCCAATTTAGCAATACGTTCAGACTTGTTCCATAGTGTGCCAAGTTCTGCTTGGAACACCATGTTTGCAAGTTTCTCTTTACGAGATGCAAGCGGTTGCTTTTGGTCTTGTAAGAAGAAGAATTCAGCATCTGACAAACGTGGACGAACAACTTTTTCGTTACCTTCAATAATTTGAGACGGATCTTTCGACTCAATGTTTGACACGGTAATGAAGTAAGGTTGAAGCTTATTGTCGCTATTCACTAAGCAGAAGTACTTTTGGTTGTCCTGCATCGTCGTGATGAGTGCTTCTTGAGGAACAGCAAGGAAGCGTTCTTCAAAGCTTGCACGAAGCGCAACTGGCCATTCAACCAATGCTGTTACTTCGTCACGTAAGTCCGCAGGGACAATCGCAATGGCATTGACTTCATCAGCTAAAGCTTTGACTTGTTGGTCGATGATGGCTTGGCGCTCTTCAAAGTTTGCAATCACTTTTGCAGTACGAAGGGCATCAAGATAAGCATCAGCATTTGCAAGTGTAATTGCTTCAGGAGCATGGAAACGGTGACCATAAGTCACGTTACCTGCTTGGTGATCCTGAATGGTTGCTTCAATTACATCACTGTCTTTCAACAAAACAACCCATTTTACAGGACGTACAAACTCAGTACGGCTTGCAGCAGAACGCATGCGTTTTGCGATAGGTAGGTTATCTAAAGCGTGTTGTAAAATTTGTGGAAGTAAAACATCAAGGCTTTGACCTTTCACGTCTTTTAAGTAGCACACTTTTTCAACTTTACCGGCTTGGAAAGTCGATACTTGATCAACAGTGATGCCTTGACCACGCATAAAGCCTTCAAGCGCTTTAGTTGGTTTGCCTTCGGCATCAAACGCTGCTTGTTTAGCAGGGCCATCAAAACGTTTTTGTGTGTCGGCTTGTGCAGCATCGACATTCACAATTTTAAGTGCAAGGCGGCGTGGTGCTGCATAAGCTTCGATTGAATCGAATGCTAGACCTGCGTCTTTTAAGCCTTTTACCGTTTCTGCATGTAGCGCGTCACGTAATTTTTTTAAACTTTTTGGTGGAAGTTCTTCGCAGCCTAATTCGAACAATACTGTATGTTTAGACATTATTTGCTCTCCTTAGATTCTACTTTTGCTTCAGCTTCAACTTGTGCTTTTAACTGAGCTAATACTTCGTCACGTAAAGCAGGTTCTGCCATCGGGAAGCCAAGCTTCGCACGCGCAGCGACATAACTTTGGGCAATCGCACGAGCCAATGTACGTACACGTAAAATATAACGTTGACGTTCAGTTACTGAAATTGCGCCACGTGCATCAAGTAAGTTAAAGCTATGCGATGCTTTAATTACTTGTTCATAGGCAGGCAGTGGAAGTTCAGCTTCCATTAAACGAGTCGCTTCAGCTTCATAGAAGTCGAATAATTCAAACATTTTTTCAACGTTGGCATATTCAAAGTTATAGGTTGATTGTTCCACTTCGTTTTGGTGGAACACGTCGCCATAAGTTACAGTACCAAACTGACCTTTGGTCCAAACCAAATCATAAACAGAGTCTACACCTTGGAGGTACATCGCCAGACGTTCTAGACCGTAAGTGATTTCACCTGTCACAGGGTAGCACTCAACACCACCGACTTGTTGGAAGTAAGTGAACTGAGTCACTTCCATGCCGTTTAACCAAACTTCCCAACCTAAGCCCCATGCGCCAAGTGTTGGAGATTCCCAGTTGTCTTCCACGAAACGAATGTCGTGAACAAGGGTATCAATACCAATGGCTTTTAATGAATCTAAGTACAACTGTTGGATGTTGTCTGGGTTTGGTTTCAACACGACTTGGAACTGGTAGTAGTGTTGTAGGCGGTTTGGGTTCTCACCATAACGGCCATCTTTCGGACGGCGAGATGGCTGAACATAAGCAGCGTTCCAAGTTTCAGGGCCTAAGGCACGTAGGAAAGTTGCAGTGTGGAATGTACCCGCACCCATTTCCATATCGTAAGGTTGAAGAATTACACAGCCTTGTTCAGCCCAGTAGTTTTGTAAGGCAAGAATTAAGCCTTGGAAGGTATCAATATGCGATATGGCGCGACTCATGGTCATCCACTTAAAATTAGATAAAAATTGTGCTCAATTATAAGGATTTTGGGGGTGTGTGGCAAAGGTTTCGCGTGAACAAGTGGGCTTTTAATGCCAGATAGAATAAAGGCACTGCGGGTTTTAAATGAAGCTGAGTCTTTATTGGTGAAATATGGTGGCAATAAGACAACTTCATCAGTGATACTGTTGTTAACGATGATCATGCTATAAAAATACAATGAAATTTAGGAATAATAAAATTATTCAAAGACTTATGGGTTTTAAATGGTTGCGTTGGTAAAAAGGAAGACAGCATTCGGGTTGTGACAAAATGTTGTTATTACAAAACCATTTAGGACTTAAATGTGATGCCTATTTTCTTCATTTTCCTGTGGGTTCAATGATTCCACCACATCAAGATCTCGTACAGCAGGGGCGGCATTTTAGGTTGAATATCGTGATTAAAAAATCTAAAGCAGGTGGTGAATTTATATGTGAGCGAAGCATCATTGATTTACCAAGAGTTAAATTATTTAGACCGGATTTGTATCGGCATGAGGTTACAGAAGTGCAGGGCAGCTCACGCTATGTATTAAGTATCGGATGCGTAATCGATTAAATTTGATAGATAAAATTAATATCTTTAAGAAAATTCAGCCTGTCATCTTCAAAAAAATCCCAAATAACCAACAGGGTAATCGGTCTTTTATAACGTCTTTTGCAACTTATGTGGCTTGGTACAGCATACGAAAATCGAATAAAAAATATCGCCGCTCAATGAACGTTTGCTATATGACTTTGGCGCGTCTATCGTTTAGAGATATTCTCAAAAAAAGAATCAAAATTCACCACTAAAAATTTAGTCATAAAATAAAAAATGAGCCATTTAGACTCATTTTTTATCAAGGCTTTATGACTCAGATAAGCTTTTGGTTTTATTAATTACAATTTCAACCCGTCGATTTTTCTGACGACCTTCAGGATTGTCCTCACCATTAGATAGGGTATTCGGTTTAAGCGGCTGACTTTCTCCCATTCCGCTGATTTGATAATTTAAATCAATACCTTGCGCTTTAAAATAATCACGCACCGCTTCAGCCCGCTGTAACGACAGTTTTTGGTTGGCGGCATCTGAACCAATATTATCGGTATGGCCAACAATGGCAATAATGCCTTTACCTTTGCTTTTTAAGGTCTGGGCTGCTTGCTGCAACTCAGGTTCAGCTTCGGGTTTTAAATTGGCTTTGCCAAAATCAAACAGCACATCCGAACTTAAATTCACCTGAATATTAAATTCATTATGATTGGCACTTAAATCTGAACCGACAGCCGATAAATTACTGGCTTCTGCCTGAGGTTGACTTGGTTCAGATGACTTCGGCTGCTGTTCTGGCACAGTCTGAGAGTTGTCTATTTCCGTGACGTTCTGTTCAGTCTGAGTAGGCGGTGGATCAGTTTTGGAATCTGCACATCCTGCAATCAATAAGCTCAAACTTGCGCTATACAGTAATGTTCTCATTAGCGTTCAACCGGTATGCCGTCAAAAGAACCTGCATTACCTAAATTGATGCTAATGGTCTTGGTGCTTTCAGGCGGCGCAGGGAATTTAAAGGTGAGTAAAATAGGTTCATAACTGGCTTTTTGGATAGCTTTATTTGTTGCATTTAAAGGTGCTGCCATCCAAATGCCAGCATCATCTTGCAGCAGTCCTACTTTTTTGGCTGTGTCATCATCAATATAATTGGTTTGTTCCAAATTGATGGATGTGCTCATAAATTCAGTGTTTCCATTTGGGGCAGGGTTAGGTTGAGCTATCACTTTTACAGTTAAAATTTTTCCAATCACCTTGACGCTTTGTAAACCTAAAGTGCCTTTACTCATGGGGATTTCAGCTAAAGTGGGTTGAGGCGCTGGTGCTTCAACTTGTGGTGCTGGTTCTCGAATAAGATCATCCCCATTTTTTGCAGTTTCAGTTGGGGCCATTTCTTGAGGTGTATTATCATTGGCTGGCGGATTGGCTTGTTGAGGTTCTTTGGAGCAGGCCGATAAACCCAAGCCAAGCACACAGAGGGCACACATTGCGAAGATATTTTTATTCATTCAGAACATCCTTTTTTCAAATATTTTTATAGGTCTTTTGACTATAGGGAATTTTAAACAGCTAGCCTGTCTAGGTTTTGTTGTAAAACGTTAATGAAATAAGAGAGATGAGCAGGTGATTGACTCGTGAGCATTATTCAGTTCTTTCGGCTTTAATTTGGATTAGATATTGTTCAGTAGAAAATTTTATAAGATAAAGGTATAAAATAAATACATCTTATAAGAGACTTCGTTTTATAATCGCCCATCTGTTCGAATAATCAATCAGGCATCTCGTGTTTCACGCAAAATCAGCTTGGCTTAATACGCTTAAACCCAACTTTAAAGTTTTACCATTAAAAGATCGCATCCTATGTGGGGTAGGTGCTTTGCTTGGCTTGAGTATATCTTCGCTGATTAGTTGGTTAGCGCTAGGTGACTTAAATGCATGGTATATCGCCCCGATGGGCGCATCGTCTGTGCTGCTCTTTGCTGTACCTGCTAGTCCTTTGGCACAGCCGTGGAATATGGTGGTCGGTAATAGTCTTGCGGCTTTGATTGGCGTGACTTGTGCGATGTATATTCCTAATTTAACCGAAGCTTTTAGTATCGCAGTTGCATTAGCGATTATCTTAATGATGACCACGGACTCATTGCATCCACCGAGTGGGGCAGTAGCGATTACCGCGGTATTAGGCGGAGAGGCAGTCCATGATTTAGGCTACGCCTTTCTCTTCTATCCAGTCCTTTTAAATTCGGTCCTCTTGATGGTGGTTGCTATTATTTATAACCGATTACTAGGTAAGCAGTATCCACAAAAATCACAAGTTAATACACGGACGACAGATCCAACACCGACACAAAAAGTGTCGATTCAACCTGCGGATATTCAGCAAGTCTTAGAACAGCAAAGTCAGTTACTCGATATCAGTGAATACGACCTACAAAAAATCATTTTAGAAGCACAGCAGTTAGCTAGTCGTCGTGGTCTAAGCCAGTTTCATTGTCGTGATCTCATGAGCCAGCAAGTGATTAGCTTGCGTGCAGAAGATGATATTCAGTCAGCATTGGAAAAGTTTAAACAAGTCAATTTGATGAGTTTGCCAGTGGTGAGTGATCTGGATCGCTTGGTGGGAAATTTGGCTTTATATGATGTAGTGGAATGGTTTAAACGTGCCGCAGACCCCAAAGCCAGTTGGGAAAATCACGTTTATCAAATTATGAATCCCAAAGTGGTGACCGTGCAGCCGGATCAGCCGATTGAAGACTTGGTGCCATATTTTGTGGAAAGATCTTTTAATTATATTCCAGTTGTTGAGCAAAAACGGTTGGTGGGAATGATTAGCCGTGCTGATATGATTGCCGCGTTATATCAACAGTTAAATCAGCAAACAAAATCTTAAGCCTTAAACTTTAGTTAAATTCATCAGACTTAAATATGGCTTTGCCAATATGTAGACAAAAAAAAGCTACGGAATCTTGGGGGAGAAACCGTAGCGACCAAACTGGGTCAAAGGATTTTAACGTCTGTCATCATTCACAGTACGAATAGGGTCTGAATAGCCATTGGTACGGAAAAAGTTATCTTGTGCTTTAGGCATGACTAACCATAAAACCAAGTACACCAAAATACCGGGAAAGGCTGCGCTTAAGCATGATACAAAGATAAAAATAATACGCAGTAAATTTGCGTTCCAACCAAAACGTTCAGCAATACCCCCCATCACACCAGCAATCATGTTAGAGCGGTTTGAGCGATATAAACCAACATTGGCCATTCAGGTCTCCTTCAAAAAAGAATAAATTTGAATATTTCCAAATTCATATTATAGAAATGGTGACAAGCTTTGCGATTTAAAGGGTGCAGAAAAAAAATTAAGTAAAGTTATGTAATTTGAAGAATTGGTTTGATTAGTTTGCCTTTAAAATAGCTTGAGTATTAATTAAATATCAACGATAACAATGAGATATGATTAACATATATCGCAAATATATGTATACAGCGTTGATTTTTTGATTACAATATTAAGTCAGCAAGAACTGAAAAAACCAATGAATGATTGGTCTTGGCACATTATATGAAAACATCGGCTTCACCTTTTTTGATGAAATTTGCATATCTTTCAGTGTTTGCAGGAGTGTTCAGCCTCTCTTTTATTGGTTGTAGTCCAACGCCTCAACCCGCAGCGGATAAGGGTGAAAGTTCAGCATCAACTGTCGCATCGGAAGTTCAAGCGAAGCAAGATCATGGAAAAAAATTAACCCAAGTGGCAGGGCAGGCGACATTGCCGAATGACGATGACATAAAGTCAGCTCCTGTTCCTGAGCATGCCAAAATTTTTATTGGACGTTTTCATGCCAAAGTAAAATGCGATGACAGTTTTATTCCATGCCCAGAAGGCGATGCGGAGTTCATTCTTAACTTATTGCCAGATGGCACGGTACACCGCAGTATTATTCAAATTGGTAAAGTGTTTGCTGAAAAAACCAATACGCCAGGCATTAATGTGAAATACCGTAAGGATACGTGGAGTGTCAATGAAGCACATACCGAGCTGGTGGTTCATCGAAAAGAAGGCGTGAATTTTTATTATCACGTGATTAATGAAAATAAAATCACCATGGATTTAGACAAAATTCGTCAAGGTGCAGTTGATCGAAATCAGGAATTATTTTCCAAGGGTTATCCTCAGCCGCAACATGCCTATACCTTGGTGAAAGACCCAAATTAAATACTGCGAATGAAGTAAATAAAATTATAAATTGCGTTTGAGCGTCGGCGTGAAATTCGCAAATCTTGGCTAATCGAATGCAACTAGCTTATAAAAAATTGAATTATTAATACGACATAGAATTGGTGGGTTGTGTGGGGTTCGAACCCACGACCAATAGATTAAGAGTCTACTGCTCTACCAACTGAGCTAACAACCCTGGGAAAATTTTAAAAGAGCATTTTAAAATTTTAGCAAGATAAACGAAGCGCGTAGTTTTGAATACTAGGGAATATTTGTTATCTAAAATTTTTCAGGTCAAATACTTCATCTAGCAAGACAAGAATGATACTTCGCAACATCGCTATAGCAAAATTTCGAGAATGGCGAATCAAAACCAGTAATGGTGATGGTTTGTCTTGGTCGGAACCTGCAGGTTTCTTTTTCTTCAACTGCCGGAAGAAAGAAGCCCTAAGAAAGAATGGTGGGTCGTCCGCGACTCGAACGCGGGACCAATAGATTAAAAGTCTACTGCTCTACCAACTGAGCTAACGACCCTTAGGGGGTATGCACAAGATTGTAATCTAAAACTGGCATTTTAGAAAGATGGTGGGTCGTCCGCGACTCGAACGCGGGACCAATAGATTAAAAGTCTACTGCTCTACCAACTGAGCTAACGACCCATCTTGTGGTATCGAAGGAAATGGTGGGTCGTCCGCGACTCGAACGCGGGACCAATAGATTAAAAGTCTACTGCTCTACCAACTGAGCTAACGACCCATTTCGCTTGATGGTGCGTATTGTAGCAAGATCTGCTTCAAGCGCAAGTAAAAATTCATAAACTTGCTTGTGTTTGATTATAAATACAACAAAGTAGCTCATTTTAGCGGATATCTGTCGCTAAAATGAGCGCTATTTGCTTAAAAACGGTATTTATATGCCTGAATATTGGCATAAATTTCAGGAGTTAAATCACAGTAAGCAGTTGCATTTGGCAGCAATACCAATAAACGTTCATCAGTTTGCTTAGGATCAAAAGCTTGTTCTTTCAGCTTGTTTTTTTGGTATTTAAATGTGCCTGTGGTTTCGACTTTTTTCTGTACACGTAAAAATACTGGCACGGCATAAGCTGGTAAGCATTTTTTAAATTGTAGAACCATTTCACTACAATCTTGTTCGTTGAGTTCGGCACCGTCGGTGAGCGTGATGGCAGCCATACCTGCACGGCCATTGGTATCTGGAATTTCTACGCCATAAACCACAGCTTCAGCAATTTTATCGTACTCACTCACCATGTTTTCAACTTCAGTGGTTGAAACGTTTTCACCTTTCCAGCGGAAAGTATCACCTAGACGGTCGACAAATTGTGCATGTCGGAAGCCAATGTCTCGAACCAAGTCACCAGTGTTGAAGTATGAATCACCATGCTTGAATACATCTTTCATAATGACGGATTTGTTTTTTTCCGTGTCGGTATAGCCATCAAAAGGTGAGCGACGGGTAATTTTACCGATGAGTAAGCCGACTTCGCCTTTTTTCACTTTAATGCAGCGACCTTTAGCATCATGTACAGCTTCATTTTTTTCTTTATCAAACTGAATAATCGCATAAGGCGTTGGTGAAAAACCAACGGTATTGTCGAAGTTAAACACATTACTAAAGCCAACGTTGCCTTCACTTGAAGCATAGAGTTCAAGGACTTCCTCAACCCCAAAGCGTTCTTTAAACTTATCCCAAATGTTTGGTCGCATGCCGTTACCAATCATTTTTTTCACACGATGGCCTTTTTCAAGGTCTGAATGTGGGGCATCCATCAAATAACGGCAAAGCTCACCCACATAGCCAATGGCTGACGCATCAAATTTTTGTACATCTTTCCAAAACGATGAAGTTGAAAACTTGCGACGCAGGGCAAGCGTGGCGCTACCGGCAATCACCCCACACCAACAAACTACAGTACCTGTAGCATGGTAGAGCGGTAAGGTCACATACATCACATCATCTTTATTCAGATTAAGGACGTGACCATATGTTCCATAAGCCAAAGTCCAACGGCTGTTGGTGAAAATCACCGCTTTAGGTAAGCCTGTTGTCCCAGAGGTGTAGATATAAAATAGGCCGTCTTTGCCTTTTACACTTGCAGTGGTGGGTGTGTTGAACTTTGGAAATTCATCAATCGCTTCTGCAAGGTTTAAGAAGCCTTTAGGTGCTTGACCAGCATCTACACGAGTGGCTTGATCTGCAAACCAATGTAAACGATCTGTAGCCACACTGAGATCATTACGAATATCTTCTACGGCTTGACGGCATTCTTCGCCCACAATTACCGCAATTGGGTTCACTAAGTTGATGCTGTGTGTCAGGACTTTGCCGACTTGTGAGGTGTTGACCAAGGCACTAGTGACGCCAATTTTGGCTAATGCCACGATAGTTGCCACGAGTTCAGATCGGTTCTCGATCATCACTGCAATCACATCACCTTTTTTTGCACCGAGTGCTAGGTAATAGTGACCAATTTGATTGGCCCATTCATTTAATTCGTTATAGGTATATTTTTGCTCTTCAAAATAAAGTGCATAACCTTTGGGATTACGCTTGACGGCTTTTTCAAATGCAATTCCTAAGCCTGCGGAAGTATTTGGGGTACGTAAATAGGCTTGCTTTAGACCACTCAACAGGTTGGGTACTTTGCTAATGAACGCGGGAATTTTTGCTGCAACATCAGCAATCCCAATAAGGTCGTGTTGTGTAGTTTGGCTCATGTGAATCCTATTTATTTTTCGTAATCCGATACGGTCTATTTCTTTGCAATGAAATTTGCAGCAAATTCTACAATTGTCTTTTAATCGTTTCGATCTAGTGCAATCAACCTAATTTGACAAAAGTATCAAAAAAAAACCAGTCACCGAAATGACTGGATTTTTTTATTCACCTGCAAAATAGCAAATTACTGCTCAGTTGCGGTGTTTGCTTTTTTCGGTGGACGACCGCGAGGACGACGAGGGCGTGCAGATTTTTCACCTTCAGTGGCCGAGTTCTCGTCTACAGGAACCTCAACTTTCTTTTCCGCTTCAACGGCTTGAGCTTTTTCTTCTACTGGTTTAGCAGGAGCTTTAGACACTTCTTCCGTCTTTTCAGGCTGCGCACTCACATCCAGTTCAGCTTGAACGGGTGTCGGTACTTCAGCTTGAACGGCTTCAGGTGCTTCAGTTTGACCTGCAACGTCGGATACATTGGCTTCAACTGTAGCAGCTTTAGCTTCTGCAACTACAGGCGCCTCAATAGCAGTGTCTGCGACAGGCGTAGCTTCCATCTCAACATGTGCTTTTGCTTGGTCTTGTTTCGCTTGTTCAGCGGCAAGTTTAGCAAGGCGACGACGCTCACGTGGGTCATTAGCAACACGTTTATCTGACACAGGCTTTGGTGGTGTTAAATCCAACATTGGCGCTGGTTCAGCTTCAGGTGCAGCTTTTGTAACTTGAACATCACGAGTGACAGGCTTTTTCTCTACAGCTGCTTCAGCTGCAGGTGCAGACAAAGTCGCGGCATATTCTTCCGTGAATTTTTGCAATGCACGGTTGAATGTTGGAATTAAGCCAAATTGCTCAATCAGTACTGAGCAGTCTTCACCGTATACATGCTTAATCAAGCTGCTTACAGTGTATTGACCCAGTGTCGGCACTTGAGATGGCGAAATTTTCGGAGCCTGTGCTTGTTGAGCGCGAGCTGCACGTTGTTCGCGGCGGCGTTGACGTGGGTCATTGCTTGCACGAGACGGTTTTTGCTGCGCATGCTGTGGTTTATATCCTACTTCTTTTGTTTCAGTCGCAAGTTTTTCCACTTTTTCTGCTTCAACGACAGCGGCTTTTTGGACTACTGGGGTTTCTACAGGTTTTTCAACTGCTGGGGCAGTATTTAGTGCTACGATTTCGCTTTGAGCTTGATCAACATTCACCACAAGTGCTGTTGGCATCACGTCTTGACGTGGTGCATCAACAACTTCAACTTTAGGTTGACGTTGATTGCGGTTTTCAGGTTGTTGCTCAGCTGCAACTTCCTGAGCAATCGCTTGCTCGTTCAATACGCTTTGATCGCGGTGGCGATTTGGGCGATTTGGACGTTGTTGGTTGTTGCGGTCGCGACGCGGAACAGACTGCGGTTGTTCATTGTTTTGAACATCTTGCTGCACTTGTTCGTTGTTGTGTTGACGGCGTGAGTTACGACGGTTTTCACGTTGGTCTTGACGGTTGTCTTGGCGCGGTTCTTGACGTTCAGAACGTTGCTCTTGGCGTTCGTTTTGACGTGCTTCGTTATTACGCTGTTCTTGACGGTCTTGACGTGAAGGTTGTAACACTTCTTCATGAACTTGATGCGGTTGAGCTTCTTGTTCACGTGGTTCTTTATGCTTAGTACGCTTTTTATTGTGACGTTTTTCTTCATGTTCAGCTTTTTCTGAATGGCTGTCACGTTCTTGTTTATGCACAACAGTAGAAGGTGCAAGGTAAGCATTATTATCTGCGACAACAGCAGGCGCTGCCGATGCAGGGGTAATTTGACCAAACTGGCCACGGCTTGCAGCACCGCCATTCACCATTTGTTCAATTGCAGCAGCGGCATTGTTTGCAGTACGCGACTGGTCAACGGTTGCAGCTTGTTTTTGAACAAATAAGTTTTCTAACCATGCACATGGACTAGATGATGCAGCAGGAGCTGCAACTTGTGCAGGTGCTTGTTGAGCAGCAACAGGTTGTTGCTTATTCTTTTTGTGGCCTTTTTCTTGTTGTTGTACAGGTGCTTGTTGCTGAGCAGCAGCGGCCTGTTCTTCACCTAAATGCCACTCAGATGCTTCGTAACCCAATTCTTTTTCACTAGAACGTGTTGCTTCAGTACGTTCATAGCTTGTCGGTGCAAAGCCTTCAGGGTTATACGAAATTTCGTAATGTGGTGTTTCTAGGTGAGGGTGTGGAAGTACAGTCACACGTACATTTGAAGTTTGCTCAAGATATACAAGGCTGTGACGCTTTTCATTCAATAAGAATGCAGCAATTTCAACAGGCACTTCAACTTGAACTTCACCATGACGTTCGCGTAGCGCAATTTCTTCCACTTTACGCATAATTGAAAGTGATAAAGAACGTAGGTCACGTACCATACCTGTACCATGACAGCGTGGGCACACATAACCTGTGGCTTCTTCAAGCGATGGACGTAAGCGTTGACGGCTCATTTCCATCAAACCAAAGCGTGACAATTGACCGAATTGGATACGCGCACGGTCACTTTGTGTTGCTTCACGAAGTTTAGCTTCAACCATACGTTGGTTACGGTCTTTGGTCATGTCGATGAAATCGATCACAACTAAACCACCGATATCACGTAAACGTAATTGGCGAGCAATTTCTTCTGCAGCTTCAAGGTTGGTATTGAGCGCTGTATCTTCTACGTCGCTACCACGTGTTGATTTTGCAGAGTTAATATCAATTGAAACCAATGCTTCAGTTTGGTCAATCACAATTGAACCACCAGAAGGAAGTTTTACTTCACGTTCATAGGCAGTTTGGATTTGACTTTCAATACCAAAATGAGCGAATAACGGTTCATTTAAAGTATAGGTTTTTAATTTGTCGATTTGACGTGGCATCACTGCTTTAACAAAGTTATACGCTTCGTTATACGCTTGCTCAGAGTCAATCAGAATTTCAGCAACATCATCACGTAAATAGTCACGGATCGCACGTGTAACCACACCGGCTTCTTGGTGAACCAACATTGGTGATGGACCAGAACTTGATGTGCTTTGGATTTGTGCCCAAAGGTCCAGCAAGTGTTGAAGGTCAAGTTGGAGTTCTTCTTGAGAACGACCAATACCTGCAGTACGTACAATCACGCTCATGCCACGAGGGACATTTAAAGACGCCAACATTTCTTTCAATTCTTCACGAACTGAACCTGAAATTTGACGGCTAATACCGCCACCTTTCGGGTTGTTTGGCATCAAGACCAAATAACGACCAGCAAGAGAGATAAATGTAGAAAGGGCAGCACCTTTATTACCACGTTCTTCTTTTTCCACTTGAACCAAAAGCTCAGTGCCTTCAGTGATCAATTCGCGGATGTTTGAAGTTTGGCGAGGATCTGCTTTGTAATAAGAATTAGCTATTTCGCGCATCGACAAGAAACCTTGACGACCTGCACCGTATTCAACAAATACAGCTTCTAAAGACGGCTCTACGCGAGTCACATGACCTTTATAGATATTCGATTTTTTTTGTTCACGGGTACGATTCTCTAAGTCAAAATCGTAAAGACGCTGACCAGTGACAAGTGCAACGCGAATTTCTTCGGCATGTGTTGCATTAATCAACATACGTTTCATGGGTGTAACACCTAATAGTGATACACAGAAGAACATCGCCTGACTCGTAGCGAGCATCAGATAGCATGGATCAAGTTGCACAGATCGAAAAACATCATCTGTGCATGTGTACCGACCTTCTTTGGGCGGGCAACGGTTTTTGATTCACGTATTGATGATGGCAATACGGCTTCAATCTTTTAAACGATTAAAGTCACCTGAACGCGTTTCACTGGCGGACAAACGGTGCATTGGATGTGAGTAACTTTCACTGTCACATTGCTCGAAGAGCATCCATTCATATCTGATAGAGCGTCTTGATACGGAATTATCATCGTACCTTTACAAACTGTGCAGATCCAATGCATCAAACGTTGTGGCCTGAACACGATTTCCAGGGAGCGACTGGTCTGATGTGTATCAGTTTACGTTTAAAAACCAACCTTGGTTGGCACATATTTTTTTGGGGCAAACTGTTTTATGTACCTACGGCACAATTAAACGCAACAGTTTGCAGTTTTGCCGATATAATAAGCCTTCGGCGTCGGCATAATTCTTTTGGGACCTTTCCGAGCTAAATGAGTAATTGCTTGAAAGTTCAATGACAGTAAATACTGAAATGAATCAACTTTTACTCAGTTACGGTGGTTTCCGTGCGCTGACTATATCAAACCTTGCATCATCTGCCTATGGGCTAAGCTTATGTTTCTTGCGAAAAGTATAGCTTAAATGATCAATTTTTAATCAATTTTAGTATTTTTTTAGGTCACAGTAACTGTATGAATTCTACGCAAGAATGGCAAAGCGTCACCTGGTTTGAAGTGGACGAGCATCAGGCGGGTCAACGTATTGATAATTTCCTGTTTAGTCGTCTGAAAGGTGTGCCTAAAAGTCGCATTTATCGTCTGATTCGTGAAAGCCAAGTCCGCGTCAATAAAAAACGCGTCAAAGCGGAAACCAAACTCAATATTGGTGACCAAGTTCGAGTTGCTCCAATTCGTTATGAGCAAAAAGATGAGTCTGCGGTTCCTGTATCGGATAAAGTCGCGCAAAGTTTACTGAGCCGTGTGGTGTATGAAGATGAAGGCTTAATGGTGGTAAACAAACCTTCTGGTATTGCTGTTCACGGCGGTAGTGGTGTGGCGTATGGCTTGATCGAAGGTTTACGTGCCGCAACAGGGAAGAAATACCTTGAGCTGATTCACCGAATTGACCGCGACACTTCTGGTTTGGTGATGATTTCGAAAAAACGTAGTGTGTTAAAAAGCCTGCAAGACATGTTACGTGAGCACAAAATCCAAAAAACTTATGCTGCTGTGGTGAAAGGCGTGGTGAGTTTGGATAAGCAGCTCATTGATCAGCCTTTGCATCGTTACGAACTGGCAAATGGCGAGCGTCGTGTTCGTGTATCACCTAAAGAAGGTAAAGAGTCGAAGACGCTGTGGAACGTGAAAGAACGTTTTATGCATGCCACATTGGTCTATGCGTCTCCACTTTCGGGCCGTACCCATCAGATCCGTGTACATGGTTTAAGTATTGGTCATCCATTGGTGGGCGATGAAAAATACGGTCATGAAACTGAATACCGTGGTCCAAAGCCACGTCGTTTATGTCTACATGCTATGCGTTTAGAAATTCCGGGTTACCAAACCATTGAAGCGCCATTGCCAGAAGATATGCAAAGCCTTGTGGCGCAGCTACGCGCGCAAAAAGCCGACAAAGTGGTGAAGTCTTCAGAAGATGACGAGTAAGTTTTAAATACGAGACTTCTCTCCCTGAGCAGGACTGCTTCGTAAGTTTTCTTTCTCCCTCTCCTTTAAGGAGAGGGCCGGGGTGAGGTAAATAAATTGATGCACTCCAGAATCTGAATTACCAAACACTGAATCAAATCTAGGAAAACGTATGAACTCAGCTGTAAAACTAGTCATTTTCGATTGGGATGGCACTTTATTTGATTCTGTGGGTCAAATTGTAGCGAGTTTAAAATTTGCAGCAGATCAATATTCACAGCCGCTGACCGATGCTGATGCGAAAAGCATTATTGGTTTAGGTCTGCCGGAAGTCGCACAGCGGTTATTTCCGACGGTTCCTGAATTGCACAGCGACATTTTGCAAAGTTATGCCGATCACTATGTGGCCCATTCCAAAGGGGATATGTGGTTTGATGGTGTCGCGGATATGTTGCAGGAATTACGCGATGCCGGTCTACAATTGGCTGTTGCAACAGGAAAAAGTCGTAAAGGTCTAGACCGTGTCTTGGCTCAAACGCAAAGTCATGAGTTGTTTCGTGCGACACGTGCAGCCAGTGAAACCAAATCTAAGCCAGATCCGTTGATGTTGGCAGAAATTTTGGCGGAAACAGGACTACGTGCCGATCAAGCCATTATGGTTGGTGATACGTCGTATGATTTAGAAATGGCCCTCAATATTCAGATGCCACGTGTAGGCGTGAGCTATGGAGTGCATACTGTAGAAACACTCCAGTGTTTTCAACCCTTACATATTGCACATAGCGTAGGTGATTTGACTGAATTTCTACTAGAACACGTGAAATTACGTCTAGCTGTATAGTTTTAGATACAAACGAGTAAAAAGGGTGAAATTTGTTTTCACCTTTTTTGTTACCAAATGAATAGTAACGCAAGCTCTAGTTGTTGAAATGAGTAAATTCAATTATTTAAAAAAGTAATAACACTAGATTTTTCTACAATAACAAGCAGTCTTCTAGCAAATTTACCTTAAAAAGTTGAGCGCAACTATTTGGCCTTTTACCACAAGCTGGAATAGATTTTTTGTTTGAATTTTTGGTTTTATCTTATTGTTGTTTATTGATTTATTTTTAAATTTTTAATTTATTAAACTAAATCAGATGAAATTGAACACCTATGTGTAAAAGCTGGCCTGACGCTAAAATAATCTTTTAATCTTATCTTTTAGTCGTATAAGCCAAGTTTTTTAGTAGAGATTCAGATTTAAGGGCGAAAAAAATAGTGAATTTTATTTAATTATTTTGACTTAAGTTTTTGAATATTAATAATAAATAATGATTAATTTATAGCTAATAGCTATAGTCATAAATAAAATAAGTATTGGTATTCACTTTCTAAAATCTCGATGCTAAATGCATCTAAACATAACGTGTAGTATGTCAAGTGAAATGCTTTAGGCGAATCCTGACATGACTTTCATCACTTTGATTTTGATGGTGATCGGGATGAAACACGTTGTGCATCCAATTTTTGCAGTTTAAGGAAACATTGATGTCGAATTCTGCTGTTGTTGAATCAGTTGCGCAAGCATTACGCGATGCGGAAGTAAATCAGGCTGCGATTGCACCGATCCGTCCACAACTTGGTGGTGAAAGTGCTGATGTAGATATTGCTTATGCCGTTCAAGAAGTGAATACCAAACGTGCGGTGGCAGAAGGTCGTCGCCTTGTAGGTCGTAAAATTGGCTTAACTTCAAAAGTTGTACAAGCGCAGTTAGGCGTTGATCAACCTGACTTCGGTATGTTGTTTGCTGACATGGCGTATGGCGATGGTGAAGAAATCCCTGCTGGTTTATTGATTCAGCCAAAAGTTGAAGCAGAAATTGCTTTGGTGATTAACCAAGATTTGACCAAAGAAAAACACACCTATGCAGACATTATTAGTGCAACAGAATATGCACTGCCTGCAATTGAAGTGGTCGATAGCCGTATCGAAAACTGGAAAATCTCGTTGATTGATACTGTGGCAGATAACGCATCTTCAGCAGGTTTCGTACTGGGTTCTAAGCCTGTAAAACTTGCAGATCTTGACCTTGTAAATTGCAAAATGGTCATGACGCGTGGTGAAGAAGTGGTTTCACAAGGTGTGGGTAAAGCGTGTCTTTCTAACCCATTAAATGCAGCAGTGTGGTTGGCTGACGAAATGGTTCGTCGTGGTCGTCCATTGCTTGCAGGTGACATCGTATTGACCGGTGCTTTAGGCCCAATGGTTGTGGCAAATCCTGGTAATGAATTCAAAGTTGAAATTGAAGGCTTTGGTTCTGTGACTGCAGCATTTGCAGCGAAATAAGCTTGGGTTTTACGGAATTTTTAAGAGTACACATTCATGAAAAAGATTAAATGTGCATTGATCGGTCCAGGGAACATTGGTACTGACTTGCTTTACAAACTTCAACGCAGCGAATTTTTAGAACCAGTATGGATGGTTGGTATTGACCCGACGTCTGAAGGTTTGGCTCGCGCTGCTAAAATGGGTTTAAAAACCACTGCTGAAGGCGTAGATGGTTTACTTGCACACGTAATTGAAGACGAAATCAAAATCGCATTTGATGCAACTTCTGCCTATGTTCATGCTGAAAACAGCCGCAAATTAAATGAACTTGGTGTGTTAATGATTGACTTAACACCTGCTGCAATCGGTCCATTCTGCGTACCACCAGTAAACTTAGAAGCGTTATTGGACGCAGGTGAAGTTCCGAACGTCAACATGGTGACATGTGGTGGTCAGGCAACGATTCCTATGGTTGCAGCGATTTCACGTGTTCAGCCTGTTGAATACGGCGAAATCATTGCAACAGTTTCAACAAAATCTGTGGGTCCAGGTACACGTAAAAACATTGATGAATTTACTCGTACGACTGCTGGCGCTATTGAAAAAGTGGGCGGTGCGAAACAAGGTAAAGCGATCATCATCATTAACCCTGCTGAGCCACCACTGATGATGCGTGATACTGTTCACTGTCTTGTTGAAGGTGAACCAGATCAAGCAGCAATCACAGCATCTGTACATGCGATGATTCTTGAAGTTCAAAAATATGTACCAGGTTACAAACTTGTAAATGGTCCTGTATTTGACGGTAACCGTGTTTCAATCTTCTTAGAAGTTGAAGGTTTAGGTGATTATCTTCCTAAATATGCAGGTAACCTCGACATTATGACTGCGGCAGCTGCACGTACTGCAGAAATGTTTGCAGAACGCGTTTTATCCACTATTGAAGCTTAAGGAGTAGCCACATGTCTAAGGTTATTATTCACGATATGACTTTACGTGATGGTATGCACCCAATGCGCCATCAAACATCAATCGAGCAAATGATTGCTATTTCAACTGCGCTTGATGATGCCGGTGTACCGCTGATCGAAGTTACTCATGGTGACGGTCTTGGTGGTAACTCAGTGAACTACGGTTTTGCTGCAGCAACTGATGAAGAATACTTAAAAGCCGTTATTCCAAACCTAAAACAGGCGAAAGTGTCTGCACTTTTACTTCCTGGTATCGGTACGGTTGATCATTTGCATATGGCACATGATGTTGGTGTTTCTACGATTCGTGTAGCAACACATTCAACTGAAGCAGACGTTTCTGAACAGCATATTACGGCTGCGCGTAAACTCGGCATGGACACTGTGGGCTTCTTGATGATGGCGCACATGGCGACACCAGAGAAATTACTCGAAGAAGCACAAAAAATGGTGTCTTACGGTGCAAACTGTATTTATGTAACAGACTCTGCAGGTTACATGCTTCCTCAAGATGTAACTGACCGTGTAGGTATCTTACGTGCAAACTTGGGTTCAGAGATTGAGCTCGGTTTCCATGGTCACCACAACTTAGGTATGGGCGTAGCAAATACGGTTGCTGCTGTTGAAGCTGGCGCGATTCGTGTCGATCTTGCATCTGCAGGTCTAGGTGCGGGTGCAGGTAACACACCACTTGAGTTATTCGTGGCTGTTGCGAACCGTATGCAAATGGAAACTGGCGTTGACTTGTTTAAAGTACAAGACATTGCTGAAGACCTTGTTATTCCAATGATGCACAACCCGATCCGTGCTGACCGTGATGCAGCAACTTTAGGTTATGCAGGTGTGTATTCTTCATTCTTGTTATTTGCTAAACGTGCTGAAGCGAAATATGGCGTGTCTGCGCGTGAAATTCTTCTTGAGCTTGGTCGTCGTGGTACGGTTGGTGGTCAGGAAGATATGATCGAAGACCTAGCATTGACCATGTCTAAAGCAAAAGAAGTCAATGCTTAATTTGCTTTAAAAAAAAAGCGCCCGAAATGGGCGCTTTTTTTATGTCTTAAGTGGCTGTTTTGGTTTGAGATTGATTTGAGGCATGAAAAGCGGATTGAAATAAGAAAAGTTCTGCGAACCAATGGTCGATTCCGAGCAGTCATAATAGTGAAATTTAACTTTAAGCTGTTGATGATTATATAAATTAAATATTATGTGATAGCTAAATTTTATAACTTAAATAAGGATAAATCTCAGCAAAAAACTTTGATTAAACTTAAAAGCAATTAATACAGCGTATGTAATTGCAAAAAATAAAAAACTTTAAATTTTACGTTAATAAAACATGGGGTTAATTTAATCAGTCGTTCTAAATAATAAAAAAGAGTTATTGTTTTAATCTCTAAGGAAAATAACTAGAAATCGCATCCAAAGTTCAAGTCGCACAAAAGCCTGATAAACCTTAATACTGTAGTCGGATTTTTTTCCAAGGTATTGTTGAGCATGATGATGTCATAGCTTAATTTGATCACTGGGAATAAGCCATGCGTCGTCAAAATTTATGGATAGCAATTCTTGCTGCGACAGCAACATTAGGAACATCTGCAACTTATGCGGACTTTGTTGACGACAGCCAAGTACAATTGAAATTTAAAAACTTCTACTTAGACCGTCAAATTAAAGAAAATCCGGCGGGTAACTGGGGTTCATGGTCACAGGGTGTGACTTTGGATGCCAAGTCAGGGTATCAAGATATTGGTGCAGGTATTCAAGTGGGTGCTGACCTTTTGGTTCAACATGCATTTAAACTTAATGCACGTGATAAAAACCCAGACTGGATCTTGCCGCACGATGGTAAAGAATCAAAAGATAACTTTGGTAAAGTGGGCGTGACCCTGAAAGCCAAAGTATCTGAAACTGAGTTGAAAGTGGGTGAGTTATTACCAGTTTCTCCAGTGTTGGTTTTCGATCCATCACGTCAGTTAATGACGACTTATAGCGGTGCATGGTTAGAATCGAAAGAGATTAAAGATACTAAGTTAACTTTGGCATACATTGACGGGATCAATAACCGTTATGACAACCAATTCCGTGATTTATCAATGTTCGCTCCAGGTAAAAGATTACCAGATGGCACCATGGGTCATTATGATCTTGGGCCAACTTCTGATGGTATGTATATTGCGGGTATTGACCATCAATTCACACCTGAAATTGGTAGTAGCTATTGGTATGCCGATGTTCAAGACATTTACACACAGCAATATGTCGGCGCGAACTATAAAACTAAGTTAGGTGAAAAAGCTAAACTGGATAGCCATATCCGTTACTTCGATAACTCGGATTCGGGTGACAAACTATATGGCGAAATTGATAACCAAGCGTTATCGGTTGGTGCGAAAGTGAATTACGGTTCGCATACCTTTGGTTTGGGTTATCAACAAATGTTTGGTGATAATGCATTCCCAACACTGGGTGGATGGGTGCCGCAGCCGTACTTAGTCAACTGGGGTATAGCAACATTTACTGCAAAAAATGAAAAATCATGGGGCTTTACTTATGGCTATGATTTCTCAGAAATGGGTTTGAAAGGCTTAAATACAACTGCTGTGTATTTCACAGGTTCAGATGCAGAAATTGCTGGTCTTAAAGATCAGAAGTCAGATGAATTGAACTTAATTGTGAACTACACCGTGCCTGAAGGTAAGTTGAAGGGCTTAGGCTTCCAGGCAATGTATATCGATGCCGATTTCGATTACAAATCTGACTTGCAAGAGTACCGTGTCGCGACAACTTATACCTATAAGTTCTAATTTCTCAGGATAAAAAAGAGGGAAGTCGATTCATCGCTTCCCTTTTTATTCGCTGGGTTATTCAAAAAAGAAATACCTCAAAGATTTTATGGATATATTTTTGAGTTATGTATTTAAAAACAATAACTTAAATTATAGTCTATTTATTGTTTATGATCGTAAATATGTATCAGTTAGCAGTGGCTGAACAGGTAATATGAGACTGTAAAAACCACAAAATCCAAAAGAGTCCCCCTTGTGTTTAAATCCGCTATGGATTGAAACATAAGCTCTACGCAATACGAGGAGCATGTATGAGCACTGTTCAGATTCCTGATTATACAACTGATTCATTCTTTGGTTTAGAAGATAAATGGATTGAAACTGCTGAAGGCGAATTAACGCATTACCACGAAGTGGGTGAAGGCACACCAATTCTATTTTTACACGGTTCAGGTACAGGTGTATCTGCTGCTGCTAACTGGTGGTTGAACCTACCTCAAATTGGTGAACAAGCACGTTGTATCGCTATCGATACGATTGGCTATGGTCAAACTGTTGTTGCACCGAATACTGCTTATGGTATCCGTGCTTGGGTTGATCACGCTGTACGTACGTTAGACGCACTAGGTATTGAAAAAACTTGGTTAGTGGGTAACTCACTCGGTGGCTGGTTAGCATTCCAAATGGCTTTGGACTATCCAGAACGTGTATTGGGTATCGTGTCTATGGGTACAGGCGGTGCTAAACAAACTGCAGCACTTAAAGCACATGCAAACCCTGTATTAACCGAAGAAGGCATCAAGAAAACCTTGTCTATGTTTGTTGTAAACAAAGACTTGATCACAGATGAATTGGTAAAAGTACGTTTTGCATCTGCTGCAAATGACTATGCATCAAATCGTTTGATGGATGTTGTTGGCGCACGCGACCGTGACCGTTTCGAATTCCCACTCGACTTCGAAAAAATGAAAGACATTACTGTGCCAGTATTGTTGATTCACGGTGTACAAGACGTGGTGATTCCTGTATCTCGTACGTGGGATATTTTGAATACCGTTCCTCATGCTGATGCGCATATTTTCAGCCAATGTGGCCACTGGTCTCAAGTTGAAAAAGCAGAAGAATTCAACACCGTGATTAAAGATTATTTAAAAGCGCGTGGTGTGTAATTTCTTGTCACTGACATGAAATTCAAAAAAAGGATGGTTTTGCCATCCTTTTTTTATATAAATCTTTTGAAAGAAATACTTTAAATGAGTATTATTCTCATTAGTAGGTCGACAGTGTACGGTCTAAATCAGTAAAAAGACATAAAATAAGCTCATCTAAATGGTTGGGGAAGGGGAATTATTTATTAGACTTAAGTTGTAAATCGGCTATTCTTAGCAATTTTTATCAATGTCTAAACTAAAATTTATAAGTTATTTTCCATCAAGTCGATATGCATGATAGATAAAATGCGTCGATTAAAACATTTAAACGATTAAAAAAGCGACTTTTTAGCCATAAAAAAAGCACCATTATTTATTTCAAAAATAATGGTGCTATATCTATAAATTATGACTTGGCGAAAATTAACCCTGTTCGCGATTGATATCTAGATAAAAAACTTTGGTTAGCAGTTCAAGGAATTTATCTACAGCCACAGAACTCGCTGTTTTTCGGTAACTTACGTACAGGTCTAGATACGGTAATTCGACATCTAAAGGACGAATCACAGTATTGTTCATGGTCAATGGCGCGATGTATCCCGGTAGGATCGTGCAGCCTAAACCCATGCCGATGGAGTTAATGTTAAACAGGATATTGTCGGCTTTTTGCACGATATTAAATTGAACGCCATGGTTAGAAGCAAAGTCTAAAATGGCTTCATGCAATGTGCCTGATTGTTCGCGTGCAGAAATGATAAAATCAATACCATTCAATGCTTTAACTGGAATACGTTCGTACTTCGCTAAAGGGTGATCTTTGGGTAAAATAAAGATCAATGGTTCACGTAGTACAAACTGACTTTCAATTTCGTCGCTATGAAAGTTATTGCGAGTAAAAGTGATATCTAGTTCACCTTTTTGCAGTAATTTCATCTGATCGCGATTATTTAAACTAAGTAATTCAATTTTGAGTTCTGGGTTTTGAACACGTAGATTAGGCAGTACATAAGGGAAGATTTTCATCTCTGCGACAGGCACAAAACCAATCCGTAGCATCTGTTGCTTGGCTTGTGAAACCTGACGTGCCATCGCTACGGCCTTGTCTGCTTGAGCTAGTGTCAAACGTGCTTGTTCTAGAAATACGGCACCTTCTTCTGTGAGCTCAACTTTGCGTTTAGTCCGGTGCAACAATTTTACGCCGACATCTTCTTCAAGATCTTTAATTTGTTGGCTTAAAGAAGGTTGAGCAGTATAAAGTTTTAACGCAGCTTTACTGAAATTGAGTTCTTCAGCAACAGTAATGAAGTAGCGTAAGTGTCGTAATTCCATATAATCAACCCGTGGAGTAATCCAAAAAATGTCTTACTTAGAAGTTCGTTCAGTATAATCTATAAACAACTATTGCGTGAGGATTATTTTGCCATTCACGAAATAAATGGTGTTCTCGGTAATTTAAAAAAAATACTATAAAAAAAATCTACCGTAATAATCCATAAAATCTCTTAATTAAAACAAAATAAATATTTCCCGAATATCGCTCTAAAATCCATCATCGTTGAAAAGTTGAGTCTATTACTTTGTGCCTTATGGTCACAGGAGAGCTTTTCATGAGTGGAAAAATTGATGTGCGCGAAATCGATGCTTTAGTCGATGCACAAAATGGACGTATCACGCCATCTATCTATACAGATCCAGACATCTACGAACTTGAATTAGAACGTGTGTTCGGTCGTACATGGTTATTCCTATGCCATGAGAGCCAAATTCCTAAAGCTGGCGATTTCTTCAATACCTATATGGGTGAAGATCCAATCATCGTGGCACGTCAAAAAGATGGCTCAATCAAAGCATTCTTAAACCAATGTCGTCACCGCTCTATGCGTGTGAGCTTCGCGGACTGTGGTAATACACGTGCGTTCACTTGCCCATACCACGGCTGGTCATACGGTATTGACGGTTCTCTAAAAGATATCCCGCTTGAAGATCGTGCTTACCCACATGGTGCATGTAAAGAGCAATGGGGTCTGGTAGAAGTTAACCGCGTTAAATCATACAAAGGCTTAGTATTCGGCTGCTGGGATGAAACAACTCCAGATCTAGAAGAATACATGGGCGATATCGCTTGGTACCTGGACGGCGTTGTAGACCGTCGTGAAGGTGGTACTGTGATCGTTGGTGGTGTACACAAATGGGAAATCGACTGTAACTGGAAATTTGCAGCTGAACAGTTCGCTTCTGACCAATACCACGCGTTGTTCTCTCATGCATCTGCGATTCAGGTGCTTGGTGCTAAACCAGATGATGAATCTTCTAAGAAATTAGGTGCTGCACAAACTGCCCGTCCAGTTTGGGAAACTGCCAAAGACGCGATCCAATACGGTTCACGTGGTCACGGTTCAGGCTTCTTCTTCACTGAGAAACCAGACGCAAACGTATGGGTGGATGGTGAAGTAGCAAACTACTTCCGTGAAACGTATGAAGAAGTGAAAGAACGCCTAGGTGAAACTCGTGCACTGCGTCTTGCTGGTCACAACACTATGTTCCCAACACTATCTTGGTTGAACGGTACTGCAACGCTTCGTGTATGGCACCCACGTGGTCCAAACAAAACTGAAGTATGGGCATTCTGTATCTGTGATGCGGACGCGCCAGAAGATGTACAAGCAGCATTTGAACGTTCTGCAACACGTGCCTTCGGTCCTGCTGGTTTCCTTGAGCAAGATGACTCTGAGAACTGGATTGAAATTCAAAAAGTTTTACGTGGTTATAAAGCCCGTCAAAACAAATTAATTATGGAAATGGGTAAAGGTAACGAGAAAGTACGTGAAGATGGTATCCCTGGTATCACCAACTACATTTTCTCAGAAACAGCTGCACGAGGTATGTACCGTCGTTGGGCTGACCTATTGATTCATGAAAAATGGGAAGACGTTGAAGCTGCGGCTGACGAATATGAGAAGGAGCTTATGAAATGAGTCAAATTAGTTTAGAACTCCATCACCAAATTAGTCAGTTTCTTTATCGTGAAGCAAAATTGCTGGACGATTGGAAGTTCCGTGATTGGTTAGCTGTATTAGCGGAAGATATTTCTTATACGCTACGCACAACACCAAACGCGCAAACACGTGACCGTCGTCGTTCGATTGAGCCGCCAACAACTTGGGTATTTAACGATACTAAAGATTTGTTGGAACGCCGTGTAGCTCGTTTAGAGACAGGTATGGCTTGGGCTGAAGAACCTCCTTCACGTACAACACACATGGTTTCAAATGTGATTGTTGAAGCGACAGAAGTTGAAGGCGAATACGACGTTTACGTAACGTACTTGTTGTACCGTACCCAGAAAGAGAAAGATGTAACAATCTACTGTGGTAAGCGTCACGACAAGATCCGCAAAGTTGACACTGAGCAAGGTTTCGAAATCTTCAACCGTAAGATTACCCTTGATCAGGTGACTTACAACTCACATAACCTGAGCGTGTTCTTCTAATGAATAAGATTTTTGTTTGCCAAGTTGACGAATTAGACGAAGGCGAAGCATTGAAAGTAGATTGCGGCGTGAATGGTATCGATGCGCTTGCAGTATTCAACAACAATGGCGAATTTTTCGCGATGAACGACCGTTGTTCACATGGTAATGCTTCAATGTCTGAAGGTTACCTTGAAGATGATGGCACTGTTGAATGTCCACTTCATTCGGCTCGATTCTGTTTGAAAACTGGTCAAGCATTATGCTTACCAGCAACAGATCCTATCAAAACATTCCCTGTGATTGTTGAAGATGGTGCTTTATACGTAGAGATGGCAGGAGAGTAATCATGGGTTGGCTACAAGGCGAAGTTGCACTTATTACCGGTGGTGGTTCAGGCTTAGGCTGGGCATTGGTTGAACGTTTCTTAGAAGAAGGTGCACAAGTTGCTGTTCTTCAACGTTCTCAATCGAAAGTTGATGCATTGAAAGAACATTTTGGTGACCGCGTGCTTGCGATCGCAGGAGATGTAGCCAGCTATGAGGATAATGTTCGTGCAGTTCAAGCAACTGTAGAACATTATGGCAAACTTGACTGTTTCGTCGGAAACGCAGGTATCTGGGATCATTACGCAGATATCGTCAATACATCGGGTGAACAGCTGGAAAAAGCTTTTGATGAGATTATGGGTATTAACACCAAATCTCTCATCTTAGGTGCCAAAGCTGCACTTGATGCATTGATAGCTTCGGAAGGTTCTATCATATTTACTTTGTCTAACTCAGCACTGTATTCGGCAGGCGGAGGCCCTGTATACACAGCGTCTAAGCATGCTGGCGTTGGGATCATGAAAGAATTAGCCTACGAGCTTGCGCCTAAAGTACGAGTGAACGCTGTTGCTCCGTCGGGTATGAATGTAAACATCAAAGGTGCTGCTTCTTTAGGCCAAGAAAACCTCGGTCTACTCGATGCACGCGATCCTGAGAAGATTGCACGCGGCATGCCGCTCAATTTCTTACCCGAACCTGAAGATATGACTGGTTCATACGTGTTATTGGCTTCTCGTCAAAACAACCGCCCATTAACTGGTGTTTTAATTAATGCTGAATGTGGTCTGGGTATCCGTGGTTTACGTCAACCACGTGCTGGCTTCTTTGACGAGATTTAATTCGCCAAATACGTAAAGGACTTACTCGGCAGCCGTCTTGGCTGCCTTCCGTTTAGGAGTCACCCATGGCCGTTAAACTTATTTGTGCATCGCACAGTCCCCTAATGGAATTCGCTTCTCCGCAAGAGAAATACAAAGAGGAAAAAGTTCGCGAAACTTTTGCCAAACTCGCTAAAGAAGTTGAAGACTATAATCCAACATTGATCATTACTTTTGGTCCAGACCATTTCAATGGTTTCTTCTATGACCTCATGCCATCTTTCTGCGTCGGTATTCGTGCCAAAGCAGCAGGTGATTGGGATTATGGTAAAGACAATGATCACATCAACGTACCTGAAGAAACTGCAGTGAATTTAGTACGTCGTGTGTTGGATGAAGGTGTTGATGTTGCGTACTCATACCGTATGCAAGCTGACCATGGTGTGACTCAGCCATTGCACTTCCTGTGCGACGGCAAACTTGATCGTTATCCAACGATTCCAATTTTTATCAATGGTGCTGCTGCACCGATGCCAACAACCAAGCGTACAGTCGCTTTGGGTCGTGCAGTCGGTCAGTTCATTAAATCATTGAACTTAGAGAATGAACGTGTACTTGTTTTGGGTACAGGTGGTTTGTCTCATGATCCACCAACGCCGCAAATGGGTTCAGTTCCACCAGAAGTGGAAGAGTTCCTGATTGCAGGTCGTAATCCAACTGAAGAGGCACGTAATACACGTCAAGGCAAAATCATTGCTGTCGGTCAAAAACTCGCAGCGGGTGATACTTCTGTCGCAGTGCCTTTAAACCCAGAATGGGATCGTGCATTGCTTGATACTTTCGCCAAAGCTGACTTTGCTGCCATTGAAGCGATGACTGAAGCTGAAATTCGTGTTGAAGGCGGTCGTGGCGGTCAAGAAGTTCGTTCTTGGATGGCTGCTTTTGCTGCACTACATGAAGTGGGCGAATACGACATGACAACACATTGCTACGAAGATATTAGTGAGTGGATTGCGGGCTTCGGCATCGTATCTGCAGAATTGAAATAAGGAACAAACCCATGAGCCAAAATGGTATCGAAACCATCGTTATTGTTGGAGCTGGTCAAGCTGGTGCTAGCGCCATTTTAGAACTCCGTGCGAACAAGTATGAAGGCAAAATCATTTTGGTGGGTGATGAAACACATCTTCCTTATGAACGTCCGCCTTTGTCTAAAGACGTAATTCTAAAACCTGAAGAGACCAAAATCGAAATTCTGTCAGAAGAAAAATTGGCAGAACTCGGTGTTGAACATATTCGTGGCAATGGCGTTGTGAAAATCCATAGCGATGCGAAAACAGTTGAACTGAAAAATGGCGAAATTGTTGCATTTGACAAGTTGCTTCTAGCAACCGGTGGTGCAGCACGCCGTTTACCGAATTTCGATGCTTTGGGTAAACACGTTTATACCTTACGTAACCTTGAAGATTCACAAGCATTGGTGCCTGTATTACAAGCGGGTCGCCGTATTGTATTGATCGGCGGTGGTGTGATTGGTCTTGAGCTTGCATCTTCAGCACGTTCTAAAGACTGTATCGTGACCGTGATTGAAATGGGTCCGATGGTCATGGGTCGTTCATCTCCACGTGTTTTAAGTGAATTCTTATTGGCACAGCAACGTCTTGCAGGTGTAGATGTTCGTCTTTCGACTTCTATTGCTGACTGTAAGCTTGATGGCGAAGAAGTAGTGATCACGCTTGAAGGCGGTGAAGAACTTCGTGCCGATGCAGTGATCTATGGTATTGGCATTGTGCCAAATGCTCAACTTGCGGTTGATGCAGGTTTAGACGTTGATTTTGCCATTAAAGTGAATAATAACTGCCAAACTTCGCATCCAGATATTTATGCAGCGGGTGACGTTGCGACTCAGCTTCGTGACTGTGGTAACCACCGCCGCGTGGAAACATGGGAAAATGCGAACTTGCAAGCAGGTATCTTTGCTCGTCATGTAATGGATGTAGAACATCCAACCCCAAATCCAGCGTGGTTCTGGACAGATCAATTGAATATCAACTATCAATTTGTAGGTGATATGGCTGCAAGCGAATGGATCGTTCGTGGTGAAATTAAACCTGAATTGGCGGCTGAGTCTTCATTTGTATTGTTTGGTGTAACTGACGGTGTCATTGTTGGTGGTATTACGGTGAATGCTGCAAAAGAGATGCGTCATTTGAAAAAATTGATTAGCAAGAATGCGGCGTTTGAAGCGGATAAATATTTAGATTTAAGCCAAGATTTACGTAAACTTGTAAAGTAAGCTGAATGTCTAAGAGGAGCAGACTTGCGGTAACGTAGGTCTGTTTTTTTATGTCTTTAGTTTTAGCGTCGCACTTATAAAGCTATTTTGTAGTCCATGTATATAGTTTTAGCTTATGTAGATCTATTCAACGGTTTTAATCCTCCCCAGCCCTCCTTTTTCAAAGGAGGGAGTAGTCTTTGTGAAGAATGGATTTCGTTTGGATGATTCCCCCTCTTTTTTTAAAGAGGGGTTAGGGGAGATTATTGATCGTTTGAGGAGAAGTCCTTATACCCCAAACGATCGGGTGGCATTCATACCGCCTCCAATTTAGTTGATAAAGGGGAGAACAATAATTGGTCTTAAACTTTATTAGTTAATGGTCTTACGAGTAGTTCCAGATCTGAATAGTGGGTTTCAGGTTAAGTCGTTAGAACAATCAAATTTGAGAATGAAATGAAATCTTCACTGCCGCTGACGGCAAGTATATATGCTCTTTTGGTACTGATTTGGGCGACGACGCCGCTCGCGATTGTGTGGAGTGTGCAGGAAATACATCCGATGTGGGTGTTGATTATCCGTTACTTCGGCGCATCTATTATTGCGCTGTTTCTGTTGAAATTGATGCGTGATCCTTTGCCGTTTGATGAAACCTCATTAAAAAGTTATGTGGCAGGGAGTTTGAATTTGATTGGCGCACAGTTGTTTATTTATCTCGCAGCCAATTATCTCACCTCTGGTTTAATGGCACTGATTTTTGGTTTTTCACCCTTAATTGCCGGTTTGATTGGGCATGTAATTTTAAAAACACATAAATTGGTCGCTTTGCAGTGGTTGGGCATGGCGGTTGCAGTGGGAGGTCTAACTTTTGTCTTTGCAGATTCTGCTGATAGCAAAGTCAATCCAATTGGCGTTGTACTGATGCTAATCAGCATGGTGTCGTATATTAGTTCGATTTTTTGGGTGAAGCAGATTAATGCACCGTTAAAGCCGATGTCACAGGCAACCGGTTCCCTGATTGTTTCTGCTTTAGGATCGATGCTCATTATTCCTTTTATCTGGCAGCATTTTCCAACCGAATTGCCAAGCGGCCGTGCCATGATTGGATTTGTCTTTACCATGATCATGTCATCCATTGTGGCAATGCTGTGTTACTTCTGGCTTATAAGACGTTTGGCCGCATCAACGGTGTCACTCAGTAATGTGATGACACCTGTCATAGCATTGGTTTTGGGAGCGACGTTGAACAGTGAACATATTAGCTCCAATGCCTTTGTTGGAATCGTGGTCGTGATGTTTGGTATTGTGATGTACTTTTGGAAAGAGTGGCGCGAGCAATATTTTAATAAAGTACGTTGAACCTCGTACATCTACAGAATTATACGGAAGCTGCGGCTTCCTTTTTTGTTCTATACCTTTTCGCTAAAGAGCGTGTTTCACATGGAACATGATGGCATTGTCGAAACAATCGACAGTTGGTGTAAAAACAACAAAATAACAAACAACAGCTACAGTCAGTTTGAGTACTATGGAATGAGCTATAAAATCAAATAGATCTGTTTGATAAAAATAAATTTAGGACAATTTTAAATGTCTGAATCTAACAAAATCGTGGTATATGCAGCGCTCTTCGGCAATTTAGCGATTGCACTGGTGAAGTTTGTCGCTGCCTATATCACGAATAGTTCGGCCATGTTGAGTGAAGCTATTCACTCTGTGGTTGATACTTTAAATGAAATCTTACTGCTCTACGGTATGAAAAAATCGCAGCAGCCAGCAAATGCACGCCATCCGTTTGGCTATGGGCGAGAGCTGTATTTTTGGGCTTTTATTGTGGCGTTGATGGTCTTTGCTTTGGGTGCGATCGTGTCGATTTATCAAGGGGTTAGTCATATTTATCACCCCGAAGAAATGCAAAATCCGATGATTAACTATATCGTATTAGGTATTGCGATTTTGTGTGAAGGGACTTCTTGGTTTGTGGCATTGAAAGCATTTCGTAAAATCAAAGGGAAACAGGGCTATTTTGAAGCATTTCGACGCAGTAAAGATCCGACGACATTTACCGTGTTATTTGAAGATTCAGCAGCGCTGATTGGTCTGTTTATTGCCCTGATCGGTATCTATTTATCACACGCGCTGAATATGCCAATGCTTGATGGTCTGGCATCAATTCTAATTGGGGTTGTACTCGCTATTTCAGCAATTTTACTTGCACGTGAGACTAAAGGATTGCTCATGGGAGAAACTGCTGACCCACAATTGAGGCATAATGTCTTGATGGTTGCAGAGCAAGATCCAGCAGTGCATTCTGCCAATGGGGTGTTAACAGAGCAGATGGGTGCACATCAAGTTTTGGCATCTTTGAGTCTTGAATTTAAAGATAATTTAACGTCAGATGATATAGAAGCTTGTGTCAACAGAATTGAAGCACAAATTAAACAGCTTCATCCTGAAATTGTGGCACTCTTTGTCAAGCCTCAATCTCGGAAGGTTTGGCTTGAGCGCATGAAAGGTCGTCTTGATCAATAGGTCTGCGAGGTTAAATACTTTGCATGGTTTGTCAGCACAGTGAATGAATTTTAAATACACATGAATCAAAAAACTCAATCAGCACAATTTCAAATCAGTACTGAACGTTGTATGAAACATACGTGGACGAAGCCTGTATTTGATTATCTGGCAACCGACCATTTTAATGGGGAAAAATTCTTTAATACCATTCGAAATCCAGATCCGTTTACGCGTAAAGATATGCTGAAATGGATCATGACGCGTAAAAGCGACACGTGGAAAGTAGATCGTGAGCAAGAATACCAACAGTTTTTTGCCTCTTCGCGTAGCATTCCGCACAATCGGCCATTGGCTAAAATGGATGATTGGTTGGTTTGGTTTGTCGGACATGCGACGGTTTTGATTCAAATTGGGCCATATAATTTTTTGACCGATCCTGTATGGGCGGAGTATGCAGGCCCACGTCAAGGGACTGGACCACGACGTGCTTGTCCTGCAGGAATTGCCTTAGAAGAATTACCTACAATTCATGGGGTTTTACTGAGCCATAATCATTATGATCATATGGATTTAGCAACCTTGAATTGGTTACATGAACAATTTGCTATGCCGATTTATACTGGTTTAGGCAATGCTTATTATTTACCCACACATTTCAATGTCATTGAACTTGATTGGTGGCAATCGGAAATGTTTGAAGATTTGCGTATCGTTTATACGCCTGCACAGCATGGTTCAGGGCGTGGATGGCGCGATCAAAATCATGCCTTATGGGGCGGGTTTTCTATCTTACATAGCACAGGGCATTTCTTCTTTGCAGGTGATACCGGTTATGCCGCACATTTCAAGCAAATTCATACACGCTTAGGCGCACCGCGTGTGGCGTTATTGCCGATTGGGGCTTATGAGCCACGTCGTTTAATGAAATATTTGCATATGAATCCCGAAGAGGCTTTTCAAGCGCATAAAGACTTACAGTCTAAATGTTCATTGGCCATGCATTATCGGACTTTTCAGTTGACCGATGAAGCTAGAGATCAGCCGGAGCATGACTTACATCAAGCCATGCGTAAAACGTCAAAGTTAATGAATCCATTTTTGACCATGCATGAAGGCAAAAAACTGATTGTTTAAGGATTAATTAGAAGGTAATTGGAATATTTAATGCCAAGAAAAAACCACCTTAAAAGGTGGTTTTTTTATTCAAAGATAAAACTTAAAGCAAGCCAGGATTACCTTGAGCTGGATCAGTTGCACGAGCAGCTTGCGCATCCGCTACAGTTAAGCCTAATGCTTTTGCAACACCTTCACCATAAGCTGGATCACATGCGTAACAGTTACGGATATGACGGTATTTGATGAAGTCGAGTGCATCGCCCATTGCGCCAGCAGTGTTATTAAACAATGCTTGTTTTTGTTCATCATTCATTAAGTTGAATAATGCACGTGGTTGACTGAAATAGTCGCTGTCATCTTCACGATAATCCCACAAGTCAGCATCACCAGTAATTTTCAATGGTGGTTCTTTGTATTGTGGTTGCTCTTGCCATTGGCTGAAGCTGTTTGGTTCATAATGCGGTGTTGCACCATAGTTACCATCCATACGGCCTTGTCCATCACGACGGTTGGAATGAACAGGGCAACGTGGTGCATTTACAGGAATTTGGTAATGGTTTACACCCACGCGATAACGTGCAGCATCAGCATAGTTGAATAAACGCGCTTGCAGCATACGGTCAGGTGAGAAGCTAATACCCGGCACCAAGTTACTTGGTGCGAAAGCGGCTTGTTCAACATCTTGGAAATAGTTTTCAGGGTTACGGTTGAGTTCGAATTCACCCACTTCAATCAACGGATAGTCGCCTTTAGGCCATACTTTGGTTAAATCAAATGGGTGATAAGGTACTTTTTCTGCATCAAGTTCAGGCATAATTTGAACGTACATTTTCCATTTTGGAAAATCGCCGCGTTCAATTGCATTGAACAGATCGGTTTGTGAGCTTTCACGGTCTTTGGCAATAATCGCTTCAGCTTCAGCATCGGTTAAGTTTTTAATGCCTTGTTGAGTGCGCATGTGGAATTTAACCCAGAAGCGTTCATTATTAGCATTAATAAAACTGAAAGTATGGCTACCAAAACCATGCATATGACGGTAACCATCTGGAATACCGCGGTCAGACATCACAATCGTAACTTGGTGTAGAGCTTCAGGAAGTAAAGTCCAAAAATCCCAGTTATTAGTTGCACTACGCTTATTGGTTTTCGGATCACGTTTTACTGCTTTGTTTAAGTCCGGGAATTTACGAGCATCACGTAGGAAGAAGACTGGTGTGTTATTACCAACTAAATCCCAATTACCTTCTTCAGTATAGAATTTCAGGGCAAAACCACGAATATCGCGTTCTGCATCTGCAGCACCACGCTCACCTGCTACGGTAGAAAAACGAGCAAAAAGTTCAGTTTTTTTACCAACTTCTGAGAAAATTTTAGCACGAGTATATTGGGTAATATCGTTAGTTACGGTAAACGTACCGAAGGCACCAGAACCTTTGGCGTGCATACGACGCTCTGGAATCACTTCGCGAACGAAATTACCGAGTTTTTCATTAAGCCATAGGTCTTGGGCAAGCAAAGGACCACGTGCACCTGCCGTCATACTGTTCTGATTATCTACAACAGGAGCACCAGCATCAGTTGTTAGGTGGGTGACAGGACATTTTTTAACGTCGTCGCTCATTGAGTATCTCCATTATTATAATCATGTATTAAAGTTGGGAGTTATAACCTTATCAATTGATAACACGCTCAACAGCACATGACATTAACCGTTTTGTTAATTCATTTTAAAGTGACAATGTGACAACAGTTTTTCTCTTATTGTAAAAAATTTTTAGGCAGCAATAAATCGACGAGATATCATAAAACTGTTGTGATTGAAAGCTTAAGAGTCTTTATCTACTCATTTACTCTAAAACTTTATTTAGCTTTTGACAAATGGAAATATAGTTTTGAACGAATGGTTAATTCGATTGATTAAGTTATTGAATTTATATTATTTATATATTTTGTTTTAATGTTTTATGGGGTGATGGGGTGATGCTAGTTGGCACACCTATCTTTATTGTTGTCAGGTCAGGTGTTGTCACTCCAGCGTGAATCGATTCCTACATCATATCAACATACTAGGCAACCTTACGTGATCGCATATCGTAGTCGAGGGGGTTAATGGCGAACCCATTTTGACCTCGGGGTATATTTTACTCCCAAAAGGATAAGCACTTAAACAAGACTGGACCGTATTGGCATGAGCACATGGCACGACTGTGTGGCTGATACAAGTGCTCCTTCAAGTGATTATACAATGGGCCTGTGTATAGTTTGCAACTAGGGTGTGTTGACATTTACAGCCGATAAATTGAGCTAAAGAGGCAACCATATAAATATACAAGCTAAAGCAACAGCGCTTTGATAGTTACGTTTTAGCTTATCGTATCTTGTGGCAATTCCTCTAA